>JAYVHC010000482.1:0-5392 GCA_043771575.1 Planctomycetia bacterium | reverse complement strand
GTGGGTTTATTGGTCTTTTTTTCTGGGGCAGCAACCTCAGTGTCGCCGTCTGGGTCGGATTCATCGCATTGTTTGGGGTCGCAGACGATGACAGCATCGTGATGCTCACCTACCTCGAAGACCTTTCGAAAGAAAAACCGCCTCAAACGAAAGAGGATATCCGGAATCTTGTGGTCGAAGCCGGCATGAAACGCATCCGCCCGTGCCTGATGACATCCGTCACGACGATCCTGGGATTAGCACCGATCTTTCTCGATAGTGGGAGAGGCTCCGACGTCATGCAACCGATGGCCATCCCCAGCGTCGGCGGGATGAGTGTTGCACTGATTACGCTATTCGTGATTCCTTGCATTTACTGCTTAGTAAAAGAATGGCAAATTCGCCTGCGAGAAACTACTACACCATCCGTACCGCGACAGCCAGACCGAGATAGCCTGACCGAGCAACCGCGACTCAAAGATTAGATAAAGAATCATGAACAACGCAACCATGAGCCTCCCGACGACACTCTCGTTTTTCGGCGCTGCCGAGACCGTAACAGGCGCAAAGTTCCTCGTGACTCGGGGTGACGAACGCATTCTGCTCGACTGCGGACAGTTCCAAGGACTTAAGGAGCTCCGATTGCGCAACTGGGCTGAACCACCATTTGCTCCGAACCGAGTGAACGCCGTTTTGCTCAGCCATGCTCACATCGACCACAGTGGATTGCTGCCACTGATTGTGCGTCGCGGGTTTAACGGCCCAATCTATTGCACGCGAGCCACCGCAGCCCTATTGCCGATCTTGCTCCGCGATGCGGCACACTTGCAGGAAGAAGATGCCAAGTATGCGAACAAACGCGGATTCTCCAAACACCATCCGGCCTTGCCCTTATTCAGTCTACAGGATGTCGAAAAAACGCTTCCTCTGGTCGTGCCCTGCGACTATCATTCCGAGATCAAGGTGACGCCAACCGCTTCGGTGACATTTCGCCGAACTGGACATATCCTTGGCGCCGCATCGCTCGATCTACTGCTAGCGGGAACCCCGGACCAGCGCATCGTCTATTCAGGCGATGTTGGCCGCTGGAATCGACCCATGTTACGCGATCCTGAGTTCGTTCCCGAAGCCGATGTCTTGTTGGTGGAGTCCACTTATGGAAACCGTCTGCATTCATCTGAGGATTCCAATACTGGTCTCGCAAGAACCGTCAACGGAGCAGTCGAACGTGGTGGTCCATTGATCATCCCGGCGTTTGCCGTAGGGCGCGCTCAAGAGCTGGTATGGCGTCTTCGTGAACTTGAGTCTGAAGATCGCATACCCAAGTTGCCAGTGTTTCTCGACAGCCCAATGGCGCAAGATGTCACTGCTATCTTTTGCAAACATCCTGAAGAACATGACATCGACATGACGCTGCTGATGGACGAGCACCGCTGCCCACTTTGTAGCCAATCCTATAAGTTCACGCGCACACCAGAAGAATCCAAGGCCCTTAATCATCGCAAGGGCGTGTTCATCATCATCGCAGGAAGTGGCATGGCCACCGGTGGACGAGTCGTACATCACTTGGCTCGTCGAGTCTCTGACCCTCACGCGACCGTCCTTCTGGCCGGCTTCCAAGCCGCCGGTACTCGCGGCCGGTCACTCCAATCTGGAGCCGAGTTCGTGCGGATGCAGGGACAAAATGTGCCGGTCCGCGCCCATATTGAAACGCTCCATGGATTGTCGGCGCACGCCGATCAAGCGGAACTCTTGAAATGGCTCTCTGGATTCGCCAAGCCTCCACGAAAGACATTCCTTGTTCACGGCGAACCCGAAGCCCAGCAGCAGCTCCTCGAATTAGTAAAGCAGCAACTCGGCTGGAACGTCGATATTGCGCGCGATGGAGCGACGATCGATCTTTCAGCCTGCTGAGTGACGGCGTCAGGCTCATAATATAGTAGTTGGTGCGGTTCTGAGGATTGTAACGACAAATGCGACTGCTATAGATTTGTCGATTTGCGCTTCCGATAATAAGTTCTGTACCGCTACGTATTTTTCCACCAATCTTTAGCATACGCTTAAAGCCAGCGAGTGGGCGCTCGAGGAAGGGAATCCGGATGAGTCGATCACTTAACCTGCGGTTTCTTGGTCCGCTGAGTCCGATTGTGTTGACTCTACTGATTGTAACGGCTGCAGGTTGCTCAAGCCCTCAAACGCGACGGTTAGCCGATTCGCAAATTATTCTGACAACTGCGTCAATTTCCGTTCCGCATTTGACACCCTCAGAAACACCGCCGTTGGCTACTGTCGATACCGGGCGGCCCCCGATTGCCAGAGCGAGTTCCGACAAAAACGCTACTGTCGTGCTGGCCGCAGCCTGCCAATTTGATGCCAGCGAAAATCTTCCAACGCGAGGGCCAAGCGGCGAAGGCGCGAAGAAAGGCGAGAGCAAAGGCGAGCAGGATGCTACAGAAGAGCACACCCATAATGCTGAAGCGAACGAACCCATTAAAACAGGCAAACAAAATTCGCCTGTGGGAGTCGAATTACTCATCCAACAAGCGATCAATGTTCATCCCAAAATACACGCCGCACGATCACGCATCTCGGCAGCCCAGTTTCGAATACCCCTGGCGCGAGCGCTGCCGGATCCGATGGCGGAGTCCATGTTCTGGCCGATTGCAAACAATGCCCAGCAGTTGGCCAGCGGAAGAATGACGAATCAACTTTCTCTCGCTCAAACCGTCCCTTGGCCAGAGAAGCTGCGCGCTCAAGCCGAAGTCGCCGCCCGAGAAGTGGGCATGGCTCAAGCTGAAGTGCGGGAGATCGAACGCGAGATCGCCGAATCAGTGCGACTGGCATACTATGAAGTTTGGTTTTCAGGACAAGCTTATCGAATAGTCACTGAAAATCGAAAGCTGGCCGAGCAAATCGTAAACATTGCTCAGAATCGATTTCGTTCGGGAGGCTCGCAACAGGATGTCATTCGCGCTGAATTGGAGGTCGAGAAGCGGAATCAACAACTCCTGGAACTCGATAAGCAACGCGAAGTAGCTCTAGCCGACCTGGCCACGCAAGTTCAGCAACCGTTGGATTTCTCTATCGAAACTATGAACGAATTGTTGGTAAACGATATTCCGACTCAACTTGAGACCCTGCTGTCGACGGCAAAGACCTGTAACCCTACCCTGCAGAGCTTGGCGTGGCAAATCCAGCGCGACTTGCAAAAACAGAGGCTGGCGACCCTGCAAAAATATCCCGACCTGACCTACGGCGTTCAGTACGGCATGATGACTAAAAGCCAAGCGATTAGTCCGGTAGCGGATGGCATCGACAACATCAGCTTTACTGTTGGGACGACGCTGCCGATTTGGAAAAAGAAGATTCAAGCAGGAATAGGCCAAGCGGCCTCCGAAAGATGTAGCTCAGTTCAACTGCACCAGTCCGAATGGAACACAATCGCCGGACGCTTGCGCAGGCTTGTGCAACAAGCCCAATCGCTGGATCAACAACGCTCGCTTTACGTCGAAAGAATCATCCCCAGAGCGGAACAAGCACTCGGAATCTCACAGTCGGAATACACTGTGGGAAAAAGTTCGTTCATTCAGTTGATCGACAACTTTGGGGAAGTTCTGATGTTTCGCATCGAAGTAGCACGCATCGAAGCAACACTCGCTGGCGTATTCGCTCAGATCGAACGAACGGTTGGTTGCGAATCGATTGCGATCATGGATAACAATTAAGGCACCAGGACAATAAAAACGTCCCACCGAACCCACTAGTTTAGAACAAAGGTAGCAAAGGCTTAGGCGCGTTCGACTCATGCATAGGGCAGATAGCCTAAACGCCTTAGCCTTTGATAGCTTTGTTCTAAACGGTCTGCACTTAGCCCTGAGCCGGTTTTCTTTTCTTCATTCGATGCGTACGATCCATCACGCGAACTCAGGGGGGGCGCCCATCTTGATTGAGGTGCCCGGATGTCTGTTCCCCAAGCGATCAGAGATGCCTTGCGCGCTGTGGCTGGCCGTGTCACCGGTTCGGCACGTCGCAACATTCAGGCATGGGTCGCCAAGACTTATTGCCATGGTTCACCACGACATGCTGAAACGGTGTTCGGCTGGAACCGTCAGGCTGTCGCCCGTGGGATTCGAGAGTCTGAAACAGGCGTTGTTTCCGGTCCAGAGAAAGAGACTCGTGGCCGACCAACAGTTGAGCTAACGCATCCAGAGTTGATCACAAATGCCGATCGATTGCTGGGCAAGAACTCGCAAGCAGACCCGAAGTTCCAAACAGAAACTCTTTTTACGCGCATGACCGGTGAAAGTCTCCGCGCGGCTTTGGCAGAATCATTGAGCACGCCCGTCAGTCGTTTGCCAGTTCCACGCACTCTCCGGCGGCTGATGAACCGTCGCGGTTTCTCTCTGAAGAAAGTCCGCAAGACGATCCCACAAAAGAAGATCCCACAGACCGACGCTATCTTCGAGAACGTCCAAGCTGCACACCGGCGAGCGGAGCATGATCGCTCGATTCTTCGAGTGTCGATCGACTGTAAAGCTCGAGTGAAGATCGGCCCATTCTCGCGTGGTGGATCAACTCGCGACCCCAACGCGCAGAGGGCGGTTGACCACGACATGGCTGTGACGCCTACGGTTACTCCTTGTGGCATTTTGGAAGTGGCCTCAGGCCAATTGTCCATTGGCATGATCGTTGGAACCACCACCAGTGATTCGATCGTCGACATTCTTGAACTATGGTGGCAGGAGCGCCGTGTCAATTATCCACACATTCAAACATTGATGATCGACCTGGATAACGTCCCAGACACGCACAGTCATCGCACGCAGTTTATAAAGCGGATAACCCAATTTTCAGACAAGATGGGGTTAAAGATCGAACTAGTTTACTATCCACCATACCACAGCAAATACAATCCAGTAGAACGATGTTGGAGCGCGCTGTAGCGTCATTGGAATGGCACGCAACTGACGACTATCGAGACGTCGTTAAAGTGGGCTATGACGATGGTTTGGCAGCAGATCCATCCAATCGTCTGGAAGGTGGACAATTCTGATGCTATGCCACTTTACCAACTGAGCTGAATCTGCGCCTTTTGGAAGAGTGATCGAACTACATTCTTGTACAGCTAAAGGAATTGCGTAGGGCAGGTAATCAGTCAGCTGCTCCGGCGGGATAGAGTTTGCAACCAATGGTGGCCGCTTCGCCCGCCAAGCAGCCGCTTGATTACCTACCCTACGCAATTGGTGGGTTCGGTGGGACGTTTTTATTGTCCTGGTGCCTAAATGGGTTGACGATGGGGGCGGCGCCTCAAAAGGGGTCTGACCCTTTGGAGCGCATGCAAAATCCCTGACGAGGGAACATGCCCGGAGAGGATCAGACCCCTTTTGAGGCAAAGCCTAGTCCAACTGGCTGC
>JAYVHC010000481.1:0-6877 GCA_043771575.1 Planctomycetia bacterium | reverse complement strand
CGATGGGATGGTTCCATATTGGATATCGACTTGAGCGACCTGCAGTCTCTCGACACAGGTCTGCTCAAATTCCAATTATTGAGTAGCGATAGCGACTTTGCGAGCCGGATCTCGATCAAACCACTGACCAATGAAGTCGATTTGGAAGCGACGAGCGGTCCACTTTTTCAATCGAATAGCACCTTGGTTGCAAAGGGAGCCGCACTCAACCTCTCCGGCTTATCAACCGTCAGCAATGTGATCGTTGAGATCGGCGATGTCCGATTCAATTCAGGCACTGGCAAGTACGTAGCCTCGATTCGGCTAAGGAATAATGGGGATGCGGTCGGTCGCGATGTCGCAGTGGTTTTTCCGGGATTACCAGCAACCGTTAGCCTTCGCAATGCCTCGGGAACGACCACGGCGGGTGAACCGTATGTCAACATGAAGCCCGCCATAACGCGAGGAGGACTCGGGCGAGGAATGGTATCGGATTCCGTTGAGATTGAATTCAGCAATTCGAGTCAGATTCAGTTTGCAATAAAGACGAGAGTCTTGGCGAACACCAATCACGCGCCAACACTAGAAGCCCTCGGACCTTTAAATGTTTCGCCCGGCGGTTTTCTTAAAATCCCACTCGTCTCAGCCGATTCGGACGGTGATGACGTCACGTATTCTACTCGCAGCGTTGGAGCGGCCTCACTGCCTACGGGAACACTTATTGGCGATACGCTCATCTTTCGTCCGGCAGTGGCGGACATTGGCAGCTACATGTTCGACGTGATCGCAAGCGATGGGGCTATGGAGATGACTCGATCGGTGACGCTAAACATCGTAGCCGATCCGATTGCGACAACACGTGTGTCAGGTCGAGTACTTCAGGTGAACGGGCAGCCACTGACGGGCATGCTGGTAGAGATTGGCGCAGTCCAAGGACTGACCTCGGCTACCGGAGAGTTTACGCTTGACCTGGGTAGCGGGCCCATTGTCAGTGACACAATCAAGATTCGCGGGGAACGATTTGCAGGGGGGGGGCCTTATCCCTTCATCGCCGAGAAGTTGCAGTTACTGTTGGAGCACCCAACTTATGCGAAAGTGAACAACATCATCGACCGGCCGATCTACTTACCGGCGCTCGACGTCGCCCATGGTACTGTGGTCGATCCGACGCGAGATACGTTTGTTCGACAAGAAGTTGCGCCGGGCGAAACCGCTGAAATTTTTGTTGCTGCTGGGACGCTGATGAACTTGCTGGGGACGCCGTTTACTGGAACGCTTTCGATAACGGAGGTACCGACGGAACTGACGCCAGCCGCATTGCCGAAAGGGCTGAGTCCCGACCTAGTGGTCACGATTCAGCCGGGCGAGATGGTCTTTGCACGCCCAGCTCCACTGTCGTTGCCAAATCGCGCCGGTTGGAGCCCCGGTTTCGTGATGGACCTATGGTCGATCAATCCGGTGACGGGCGAGTTCGAGGACGTCGGCGACATGCAGGTGAGTACTGACGGGAAATCGATTGACACGATCGCCGGGGGCGTGCGCAACAGCAGTTGGCATGCCCCCAGCCCGCCGCCGCAATTTGGTTCATCGCCGAGTCGCGGACGCAGTCGCACCGGCGAGCTTGGTTGCAATGCATGCAAGCTCGACGCAAAAGCCTCATCTACCGTCGAGCAATTCACCGGTTCGATCATCGAGTCGCACGACTTGCAAACCTATCAGTCGTTGGGTGTCGCGCGCGGTGTACGATTAGTGTACGATTCGGTGCGAGCCGACGTTCAGCCCATCTTTCATCTGGCATTGGACAACGTAGATTTGAATGCATTTCGTGGGTTCGAACTCGATCGACTTCGTTACGTCGCGCAGTTGACGATCAAGAGTGATAAATTCGACTTCATTGTTCCAGGAGCTAAGTCGAACTCACCGTTTGGACATTATGCGGGAGGTGACGACCTTCATTTCTGGCGTTTGCCGGACGAATCAGGACCAGCTGACGCGGCGCTGCAAGTCGACATGCGGCAGCAGCCGACGGGTGTCTATACATTCGAGATGAGATCAGGTCTCTATTCTTATTTCGATCCGCGTTGCAGTGGAACTCCGTGTACTCCAGGCCCTCCAATTCTCATTGGATCGTCGACGAGATACGAAGAGCCGCTCGTGGTGGTCAATGAAATCGCTAGCCCGTTCGGCGCGGGCTGGGGAATCGCGGGCCTGCAGCGAGTGATTGAAGGTGTGGAGCGTTCTGTGTTGATCATCGACGGTGATGGGAGCGAGCTATTATTTCGCTTCGACACGAAAACGAATAAGTACATTACGCCTGCTGGCGACTTTTCGACACTACACCGAGCAAACGACGGTTCGTTCCGACGGACTATGCCCGATCAATTGGTCTCGCAGTTTGACACAGCAGGAAGGCTTGTTTCTGAAGCGGATCGAAATCACAACGTGACGATCTACACCTACGATGGCCAAGGTAGATTGACGACGATCACCGATCCCGTCGGCCTCGTAACGACATTCGCATATATCGGTGCGAAGCTCAGTTCTATTACGGATCCAGCGGGACGCCAGACAACGTTTCAACACGACGCAATTGGTAATCTTATTCGCGTAACCGATCCCGATTCGACGTCGCGCAACTGGGGCTACGATGCTCAACATCACATTGTCAGCGAGGTCGACAAGCTCGGCCGGCGCGAGACAACAGAATACGGTCCGCACGGCCGCGCGACCGGCGGCGTCCACAAAGACGGCAGCCGCTATGACATTCACGTGCCTCAAGCCGAGGGGCTACTGCCGGCTGGATCAACGTTTAGCTTATTTCGAGCGAAGCCAATGTTTTCTCTATCGACCGATGTCGATGCAACTTACGTCGACGGCAACGGCAACGTACAGCGATCCAAGATCGACGCCGCTGGACAGCCCATCAGCCGAATGGACGCGATCGGCTCCATGGCCTCGACGCAACGCGACGCTAGCAACTTGCCCCAGTCGACAACGGATGCCCGTGGGTTCGCGACCAACTATACGTTTGATAGCCGCGGTAACATGCTTACCGCCCTCGATTCGCTGTCTATTCGGCAAACGGACGATCCCGGTAACATAGGGATAATAGCGGGAACAATTCAATACTACGGCGAATTCGATCGGTATACCTTCGAGGCACAAGCGGGCGAGCGTCTATGGGTCGATCGAGTACGCGGCGCGCAAGATTTCAGGATCAAAGCACCTAGCGGCGTTGCGCTTTCAGACTCACAGCTACTTGCGGAAACAGGCAAGTACCAGGTCGAGGTCGCGAACCGGCTCGGCGATTACGCGATTAATCTATTGTCGTTAACGCATTCGCCCGCTTTGCCGCTCGCAACACAAATTGCCGGGATCAGCGTCGCGGGACAGGACTTGGTCTATCGGGTTTCTTTGCGCAAGGATCAGAAATTGCAGGTCGAGGACCGCGCTCCGAACAACACTCGAACCTGGCAGCTGAAAGCAGCGGACGATGCAATCGTTTATTTTAACCGTGAAATCAACAGTCCGCTCTACGACTTCATCGCTCCTCGAGACGGCGAATACTACGTGATCTTATGGGCCAATCCGGGAGCCTCGCTTGATCCGATACCTTTTAACTTCATTGCATACGTCACGGATCCCAATCCATTCGTAGCGTTTCCCAAGTCAGGATTCGGCGTAACGCATTCCGGCACGGTGCGATTCGGCGAGGAAGCGAAATTTCCGATCAGCGGTCCGAAAGGAACCCTACTTTATCTCGACTTCCCAGGAGGAGTATTTCAGGGTGGAACTTTTTCTCTTCGATCAGCGGATGGCCAGTCGATTTCATTAGCAGGTTCTGGAGAACGCGACAAACATTTCAGTTTGCCGAGGTCGGGCACATACGAAGTCGTCGTCACCAACAACGCCATCGATCCGCAAGATTTTTCGTTCCGAATCATTGACCTTGCCGAGTCGCCCCGATTGTCCGTTGGCGAAACGATCAAACGTCAATTCCTAAACGGTTCGGCTGTGACCTATCGCCTTGCCGAGCCAGCTGGAAGACGGCTGATCACGCACGCCGAACCGGACAATGCCGATGAGTATGTTCCTGCGGAACTCTCCTTGATTTCGGGGGCGACGGGGCAAGAAATTTCCGAATCCTACTCGGGCTTTAGTGAGGATTCCGTGCTTACCTTGACCGACGGTGGCGACTACTTCCTCGTCGCTGATAGTTTCCAGCAGTTCGCCACGTTGGATTGGACTACGATGGACGCACGGCTTGCGAAGCCGACGGCGCTCGATCAGGATATCCGCGGCACTCTTACCCCCAACGAGCCTCGCAAGTATTTTCGTTTCACAGCGAAGCCCGGTTCGACGATCTATCTGGAAAACCTCGGCGATGCCGCTACCACTACTGTGAAAATCATCGGTCTGTCGCAGTTGGGTGATAGTGCGTTTGTTTCGCTAACCGTTCCATCAACCGGCCTGCCGTCCAATGACCGGCAGACAGAGCAAGAGTACATAATAATCGTCACGACGAAGAATTCTTCTACTCCCCTGCCGACAAATTTCAGCTTCCGCATTCACGACTTTCACACGTCGGAGTCAACACTGACGGTTGGTCAAAGTGTCATCGGGAAATTGGACTGGAGTGAGCGCGATACGATCAAATTTGAGGGTAAGGCTGGACAAGTTTTGTACTTCGATTCCCGGACAAACGATACCAACGTTGACGAAGGCATGACGCAAAAATTGATCGCGCCGGACGGCGGATTCTTTTTCAGTTACTCGGGTCGCGGCACAGATTTTGGACCGTTCACATTGCCATTGAATGGCACGTATCGCATTGTCAGTGAAACAACAGGTAATAATCTGCAGCCGGTTCATCACGAATACCAGTTCCGATTGGTCGACTTGCATGAATCGCCGTTCGTTTCGTTGAATTCACCGTTGGCAAGATCCTAACCTAACGGCGCAGCTGTTTCAGCTTATCAGTTTGCCGGGATGGCGGGACAGCGCATCCGTTTCGATCAATTGGTGCCAGCAACGACTTCACTCCGCATGTTTTCGCGAGACGGGAAGCTGATGCTCGATACGGGCGACATGAATTCAGCGTTCGCGACGTTTGTCGACACTGGATTATATTATTTGCTCGTTAACGGACGAGATCCCAACGCGACGACGCCTGTTTCGTATCGGTGGACGATCTCCGACGCCTCTGAGCCAGCTGTCACGCCCTCCGGATTTGGCATTATTCGTGAAGGTACTGCAGCGGAAGACGAAGTGGTCGCAACCTTTCAAGCGAATGCGGGGACGCGAGTTTTACTATTGCAAGCTTCTTCCTTTTCTGTTCCCGAGGCCTATTTGAAAATCGAAGGGCCGTCGGGAGAAGTCGTCGCGAACGGTATCTATTTGGTAGGCGACTATTCGATCATTCTGCCGCGTTCCGGGCAATACGCGTTGCGGGTAGTGAGACAGTCCGGTCCGATTTCTATTCCTGTCCCCTACAAATTGATGTTATCGTTGGGTACCGATATTCCTCCATTCCAGACCGAGACGCTCCACACAATTCCTGTCAACGAAGATTTCGCTTCAGCGTATCGACTTCAGGCAAATGCAGAGCGGCC
Organism: Planctomycetia bacterium; assembly: GCA_043771575.1. GTDB lineage: Bacteria > Planctomycetota > Planctomycetia > Pirellulales > Pirellulaceae > Aureliella. Next base: position 1,286 of record JAYVHC010000481.1, on the reverse strand, counting down.
AATGATGCTCGATGTGATCTTGCCGGACGATTACAACGACGCTAGCAATCCGTTTTTTGGCTGGTCCCGCATCACCGCCTATGATGTTGCGACAACGCCATTGCAGTACCTATCGTCTGTGGTTGACGAAGTGTTCACGACTCCTCGCAATGGAAATTATGTATTCCGACTGCGTGTGCTGAGCGGACAGATCGAAGTTAAGTATCGACTTCGCGACTTATCGACGGTCCCACGCATTGCATTGAATTCGGAAGCAACCGGAACAGTTTCTCTAGCGTATGAGAACGCCGTCGTACGTTTCGCTGCGACCGCCGCCGAGAAGCGATTGTTCCGCGTCGACACGCCTAACTGGGTTGTCGTGAACGCCAAAGATCCGAAGAGCCGCGTCAACTTAAAATTGAGCGAGTTCGACGTCGGTACGGGCCCATCGGTCTGGCAAGGTGTCGCAACATTTCCTACAGATGGAGATTACTTTCTCGTGCGACATGGAGCATTTGGCTCTCCCCTTACATACTCGGCGCTAATGACACAGTTCGAGGACGCACCGATCGCGCCATTGATCGGTGGCACGTTTAGTCTCACGCGTAACACGTACGATTCTACCTTTAGTCAGATGACTAGCAACATAGACGAACAAGAGCGTCAGACGGTTTTCGAGATAGATCCGGTGAACGGAAACACTCGATCGGCGACACGAGTGGTCGGGCAAGTTGGCGGCACCGACGATTTAATCTCGACGTTCACATTTACGGCAACTGGGCAGGTCGACACGGCAACTGATCCGCTCGGCCGCGTCACCGATTTTGATTACGACATCCGCGGCAATCTCATTCAAGTTACATCGGCGAAAGGCACGGCCGTTCAAGCGATCCAGCAATTTAACCTAGACGCGGCAGGAAACGTAATCGCGAACATCGATGCCAACGGCCACCGCACGACCTACGAAAACGATTCCATGAATCGTCGAACGAGGATGACAGCGCCGGACCCGGACGGTACTGGTCCGTTGCTCGCAGCGGTCACACTATTGACTTACGACGGCGCCGGGAATGTTACAGCTGTAACCGACGCCGCCGGACATGCGACAAGCCAAACGTATGATACTCGCGACCGAATAATCGCAATGACCGACACCAATCAGCAAGTTACTCGTTACGGTTACGATCAGAACGGCAACGTGATTGCTTCGACCGATCCGCTCGGCCGAGTTACTAAAATGCAATACGACGCGAGGAATCGGTTGATCGCCAGCATCGATGCAGCGGGCTTTGTGACACGCTATCGCT
>JAYVHC010000480.1:0-1716 GCA_043771575.1 Planctomycetia bacterium | reverse complement strand
ACTTGTGCCAAGCCAGCGCGATCGACAGGTTCGGCGAGCCCGCCGGGAATCGAGTCTCAGTCTGCAGGCCAATCGCTGCTGAAAGTGGCGATTCTGTCTTTCCCATACTCGCTTCGACAAACTTAATCATATCGCCAACCGTTGAACGCAACGCACCCGCACCGGCCAATGTGGGCAAATCCCAGTTCTTGACTTCTTCGAGCGCTTCACTGTGACCTGCGGCCAGTCGTTTTCTCATTTTTGTTGTCAACGTGATTGCGGTGTCGTTCATTCCCAGCGGTTTGGTGATACGTTCGGCAACCAGAGTCTCGTAGTCCGTGCCAGCCCGATTCGCGAGAATATGTGCAAGCAATCCCATGCCGAGGTTGGAATACTCATATTTCTTGCCAATCTCGCGTGTCAGTTTGCAATTGGAAAGCGCAGCATACATCTGCGGCACTGTGTAGTCGGCGTAAGGGTTTAGCCCATCGACAGGACGGAAATTGTCAGGCAAGCTTGGCAAAGCCGACGTGTGCGTGGCCAAGTCCAAAAGCGTAATTTCGCAACCATCACGTGAAGGCATCGTTACCGTTGGTGGTAGGTACTTCGATGCCGGATCGCTGAGCGCCACCTCGCCGCGCCCCACCATGTCAGCCAGCAATAGTGTCGTGAACACTTTCGTTACGGAACCAATTTCGAAAACGGTGTCGCGGTCTGGCATGACCGATCCATCGCTTTTGCGAAGCGCCCCGTATCCAATTACTTGGTTACCTTTTGCATTGATAATACCGACTGCAATTCCAGCGCACTGTTTGTCAACATCCACTCGCTGCTGTAAAATCTTCTGCACTTCGTTAGCGTTCCAAGCCTTCGGTTCTGACTGAGCAAGGAGCGACTGAGTTGACAACGCAACAACCAATACAAACATTCGAATAAGCCGACGGAACATAAAATTCACCTGCCTTGTATTACGAATCGAGAGAAAAGTTATTGTATCAGACTGGCCAGAAAAGAGTGGAACAGCCAAATCAGACGGGGGAATTCCTGCACCACTTGGCTCCGAATCTGCTCATCAGTTACCATTTCCTCTTCGGTCAAATGTCGATCGCGAATGATGCGTCGAAAAGTCTTGCGTTCCCGATAAATCACCTTCGTCTTTCTGGAACGTCGTACTGGTCGAAAAAGCAAAAACATACGTCGATATTCGGATTTGCGGTTCCTGGAACCTTTTCTGCTGGCAAATTTACAATTTTTGCGATTCTGCTATTGCCAATTATTAAGACCGTCGCTGACCCGAGTCTTTTTCTGCAAAACGGCATAGTTCGCTCGGCTTTAGTTTGCTATGGACAAGTGACATTAGGCCATTTCCAGGGTAGAGGGTAGAATAGAGGAGCTGAGGCACGTACGATTAAACAGGATTTCTAAGATGGTTATCAAAGGCACTGTCCATAACGGACAAATCAAGCTTGACAGTTCCTCGCTCCCAGAAGGAACGCAAGTCCTAATTTCTCCGATTTATACACCTAGTACCACGGTCTCGCCCGAACATGATTTGACCGGTCTGAAGGCTGAGGTTCACCGCATTGCATCTCTCGCATGTGAAAATCACTCGGACGATGGCTTTTCTGGCGCAGATCATGATAGAGTTCTATACGGAAACTAATCGTGGTATTCGTTGACACTGGAGTGTGGTTTGCTCTTCTCGTCTCAAAGGACCCGAATCATCAGCGAAGCAAC
>JAYVHC010000479.1:0-4491 GCA_043771575.1 Planctomycetia bacterium | reverse complement strand
AGCCAATGTATTGAAGTTCTCTCGGAGAAGGACCAAGCGCGTAGCCACTGAAGTATGAGAAGTAAGTGTACACCACCGCAACCAAAGACATCGGCCGTGGATCACGCAAGCCATGTTGATGCTTAAAATCGTCGGCTAGGAAAACGAGCACAGGACACGTCAAAACGAATATGCTGCCATAAGAGATTGCAATCTTCGCCATTTGGCACCACTTCCGCTCGCATAACCAAGCAACCGACAATGCGATGGGAATCATCGCGAAGTAATAGTGGGCGTACATTCCCACCACGGCGAAAATCGTAAAGGCGGCAAAATGGCGAGGCTTCGAGCTTTTCATGGCCAGCAAGAAAAAGCCGATACAAAACACACTCAGGCAAGTCATCAAGGCATAACCGCGAATCAACTGGGCGTAATACAATTGCAAAGGACTGAATGCGAACAGCGACGCTGATACGAAGCCAATCGTCGAATTCGCGAGCCGCCATACGAACAGGTAGATCGCAAAGGTCGCAATCAATCCAAAGCTAGCCGACAGCCAGCGCGCGTCGATGTGATCGGAAAAAACCGCCAGCCAACTGCGCAATGAGAGCGTAAACAGTGGCGGCATAGAGTCGGTCATAAATACCGATTGCCAGAAATCCCCTTGTGCAAAGTGTAGTTCTTCCACTTCATCCATGAAGTAGCTTTGGTAGCCGATCGTGCTTATTTGAAGCCCAACGAGTGCCGCCAACAACAGGGCAATCGCGATCCGTGGGTGCCTTTCGAGGGTATTCATCATGTTATGACCGGCCCACGTTGATAAAGGCTTGCCGAAGTCCCATGACATACTTTTCAACGGTAAACTGCTCGCAGAATCTTGTTCTTCCTGCCCTGCCAAGGTTTAGGCACAAGGCCGCATCTTCAGCCAGTGATTGCAGGTAACCCGATAGACGTGAATGATCGTGCGGGGCAATCAAAAAGCCGGTTTTACCATGTTCAACGATCGAGGGTATTCCTCGCCAGATAGTTGAAATTACCGGCAGGGAAAAACACATCGCTTCGAGCAATACGCAGGGAAAGCCTTCCGACTGATAGTGCGATGGAAAGCAAAAAAGGTCGACTTCAGAAAATCGTCTCCATTTATCTTCGCCAGTCTGCTGCCCCCATAATCGAACAACATCTTGCATGCCTGCCGCGCGAATGCGATTTTCAACTTGCTCGCGAAACTCCGAAGGTTGAAAACTCCCCACGATATCCAGTTGTATTCTAGTGCCTTTGGCGATAGCGTCGGCACATGCGTCAAGCAAAACCAGGACCCCCTTGCCTTCACAGACAGTGCCCAGAAAAAGAACCTTCAGCAGCGAATCCGCTTGGCGGAGACGCGGCGAAAAATTCAATCGGTGCGCGTCATCATGCGCTGCATTGGGAACAGTGAAGATCTGTTGTGCCTGGAGCGCAGCGGCGTCCGGGGTCGTTAGTTCCGAAAGCTGAATTGCAGCCGCAGGGCCTGACATTGCGCCCCTTGCAAGCCATCTCAGCGGCAGAGGCAATCTGCCAATTAATTCACTGACTCCGCTAGCATGGAAATGGTAGACGGTCTTCGCAAACATCCAACGCGTCGAGAGCAAAATGGCGATATCGCGTAGCAGCGGGACAAGATCGGGGCCCGCAGGCGGGTAATACAAAACTCGAATTCCAAAGCGACAGCGGTAGTAAATAATAGACGAAATTACCACAGCCAGGTGGATCAGCTTACCCAGCTGCAACCGACCGACTTGATTCATGTCATCAGAAAACGCCATACGAACATGATAGAGTTCGACGTCGGGCATTTTGCCCTCTAACAGCATCTTGATCATCAAAGCCTGACCATGATACGGTGGCGGGGTCTGGCCAACCACCAACACACGAACGGCTTGCTTAACCTCCGGGATTCGAGCGCTTGCAGTAGCGAGTTCGGTAGTAGTCATCGACCCACAACTCGCCGATTCGAAGTGCGTACAAGACCGGCCTCTACGTCCTTGGACTCGTCCGGCTCGTGCAATAACGCAATAAATGTAGAGACGAGAACAAACAATGGAAAACCGGGTAACTTAAAAAGCGATTCTCCAGCACCATTGATCATTGCACAAATGAAAATGCCCGCAACGATCGCGTACTCGACTTTGCCTGTCCTGGTATAAAGCCGAGCCGTGGCAACGAGTGCGCATATTAGCATGCTGACAAAGAGGATTGCACCGATGATCCCCACGTCAATGGTTATGTCGAGGTACATATTATGTCCATGCGGAATCTCCCAACTAAAAGTCTCACTCAAGTACTCCACTCTCTTTGCATCCCAGAACGCCAAATATCCATAACCAAGCATGGGAGATTTATAAATCCAAGTCAACAGTTCCTCCCATAGCGGCAGTCGACCTGTCAGGCTGGAAACGTCATCCGTTCGCCCCATAGCCACAATATTTCCAAGCTGACCCACGCTCTGAGCACTCAACATAGAAGCTCCTACGGCTACTAATCCAGCCGCAAATAGGCAGGCAAGTACCAACAAAATTCGATTGTTGCCACGAAAAGCCAGAATTTGCATGACAACAAAAGAAACTACTACTGCGGCCAATGTGGTCCGAGACTTGGTAAGGATAATGCAGCAAACCGCCAACAAAATCAAGCCAATAGTGAACAGCTTGCTGCGGTCAGAACGGATAAAAAGCTGGGCCGTAAGGCAGACAATCGAACCATAGATAGCCTCGGTATTAGGATGTGTCGTTCCCGTAAACCGATGTCCGCCGCCAATTTGAAAAGTACCCAAGGAAATCTCTGCGAGGAATCCAACCGAAATGTAGACGGCGCACGTAATCGCAATCCATTCCAGTAGCTGTCGCAGTGAAAATGCAGTAGCGAAACCAAGAGCAGCCCCCCCTATACAACTTAGTACAACCAACTTAAACAAAGTGTGCACTGGATTGACTGACCAGAAAAAACTGCCGTAGATCATTCCACCGAATGCCAGACCAATCCACAGCAAAGGCGAATTTGTACGCAACCGAAAGCGCTTCTGGAACCAAAAACAAGCCAAACCAAATAGCGCTAGCGAAATGCGCGTCACTGTCGCGGATTTGTCGATCCCATCTAACCTATCGGCCGTGATGTTTTCGGAACCGTCATATAACATTTCGTCGACATGGGCGAAATGCTCGCTCTGCCTCCAACCATGTTCCGAGACTGAAAAGCCAATAACTAAAATAACCAGTCCCAAGAAATAAAACCAAGTAGGAATTTCAGCTGCTGAACCAGTTGTCTCTGGTGCATTTGCAGACCGACTGATCGGACGTTCCCTACTGGCAACAATGCTCACGGTTTGACACTCATCAATCGCGGTTTGACTATCGCTTCAGTCGATTTAAATTGGGAAATGGCGCGCGCCAGGGTTAGACCGGTCACGAGGGAAGCCGCGAGTCCACCTAAGATCAAAGCTTGGGCGGCACCGGCAAGTCCCCAACACGGAATCAATACAGCCGCAGAACCAACCGATACTGCACAACATGCAAACTCGCCCCAAAAATAATGACGAGCATTCCCGAGTGCTGCCAGACCGTTTCCAAACAGGACTGAAAAACTTACGCTCAGCGTCGAAAGACTCAACAGAAACGCAATCTGACCGTACATTCCATAAACAGGACCGAAGAGTAGTCCCAAAACGACATCTCCAAAGAAGGCAAAGCCAATCGAGATCAAGCAAAGCACACTCGACACGATCACAATGGATTCTATCAAAGTTGATTTCATACCAGCTATGCCGCTACGATGCAATTCGCGGATCGTGCGCGGCTGAAACAAATTGTTCAACCCAGTTACAAACATCAGCGAGATTCCCACCAGACTACTACAAACTGCGAACGCACCTGTTGCCGATTTATCGAGATAGTAGGCAACCATCCAAGGAACTGCCAAGTAGCCAATGACACCTAGTACCCGCGCACCCACCAACCATCGCGAATAACGCCAATTGTGTGTCCAGTCTGACACCAAGATGCGGCGATCAATCTCGAACGATGCGCGATGTTGCCAAAGCCAAGCCAGTGATGGGATCACGCAGGCTAGCCCTAACGCAATATAAACATAAGCCAGCGTGAACTGATTGAGCCAAGCTAGAAAAAACAAGCCCCCGAATTGGACTAGTCCCACCCCAACATCAAGCAACAATTGCGGCATAAACTCAAAGTTGGCCGCGGAAATGGCGCGAATTTGATCGCGCATCATCAAGAAAGGAAGGGCCACTGCGAGGCTGGCGGCAAGTGCCAGCGATGAATTTGCAAATCCAAGCCCCCACCCCACCGCCACAACCGCCAAGACAATCATGGCGACAATAGTCGCCAACGCGCCTTGATGTACAAAACTACTACCGCGGAACGACTTGCGGTTGAAGCCAGGTTGGAAGGCAAACGCCAAATAGGGAGCAGCGATCGCTCTTTCCTGCACCGTTCTAACAAAGTTGACGACGGTGGCCGCTAA
>JAYVHC010000478.1:0-2117 GCA_043771575.1 Planctomycetia bacterium | reverse complement strand
TTGCTCAATTGCGGATTGCGATTGCCCCCGTCCGCAGGCACGGCCAACGGAGTGCACCCTGTGCCAGCCGGCTTTAGCCGTGTTTACGTCCATCTGCCTAACGGTTTTTCATTCGATGCTTGGATGAAAGGCTTAGCCCAAGGCCGCTCATTTGTATCCACTGGCCCCATGCTCTTTGCCACTGCCGACAAATTTGACGCTGGTCACATTTTCGAGCGCGACTTATCAACTGAAGCACCTATCACCTTGGCATTGGATGTCGTCTCAGAGCAGCCGCTCCTTTACGGCGAAGTCATTATCAACGGCGTCCCTGAACAACTCCTCCGAACTCAGAATACCCGAACCGACAAGGGAGCCTATCGCTCACAACTCAGCTACTCGTTCGTGCCAAAACGTTCGGGTTGGTTCGCAGTCCGCATCTGGGAGTCGCAACCCGATGGCCAAGTTCGCTTTGCCCACACAGCACCTTGGTACGTCGAAGTCGGCAAACAGCCCGTTTACATCGAATCGCATGAGAAGCAGTATTTAGTCGAGCGCATGCGCCAAGAAATAGCTCGCAGCAATGGAATCGTCAGTCCCGAAGCGATGCACGAGTATCAGGCTGCCGTGGCGTTTTACCAGTCGCTGCCCGAGACACAAGGCATGTTACTGGACGCACGCGCACCTCAGTCAACTGCCGAATTGGAACGTTGGCTTAACAATATGATCGTTGATCATCGACTTACAGCCAGCGAAGTTCGAGAGGCAACTGGACTGGGTTTGTCGCAGGCTGTAGACGAGGTTCGCAAGCGGGCTCTCAAGTCTCGCGACTTATCAGAAAAAATTCGCGTCCTACCGTATCCCGGTGGTCGACATCCTCGACGCGGATTCCTAGACGGAGCCATCAATCCGCAACGCGAAACCAAGATCAGCGTCTTTCCACCCTGGAAAGATGGCGGCTACGTCGTTATCGATGTACCCGAAGCCGTGTTCTCCAATCTCGGTCTGACCTACTTGGCCCACACGCACATTCCCACAATTTGGGATAAACTCGAACAACCGCTCAAGCGATTGGAATGGAGTGAAACCGCCGATGGCTACTCGGTCAGACGCCAACTCCCCAATGGCATCCAGATCGCCTCGCAAGTAACTCGTCGCCACGATGGCGTTGATATGCAGATCGAGCTGACGAACGGCACCCCAGCACCACTTACCGGCCTGCGGGTTCAAGTCTGCACGATGCTCAAAGCCGCAGTTGGATTCAATTTGCAACAACCACTCGAATCGATTGTTGAAGGTCCGTACATTGCCATCCGCGGAGTCGACGCGCGTGAACAACCCACCAATCGTTGGATCGTAACGCATTGGACGCCCAACCAACGCGTCTGGACAAACCCGCCGGTACCGTGCGTGCACTCCGATCCAATCTTTCCTGACTGCGCGCCGGGAGCAACAGTCACCGTCTCAGGGAGTTTGCGTTTCTACGAAGGAGAAGACGTCCGCAAACTGTTCAATCAACAGTAGATTCTCTGCGCGATCCGACAACCAACTGACCTAAAACGGCAAATGCTGATAGGTCAGCAGGCTCATCCAGCCTGCGGTAATTCTGCGCAAGCTACCAACGCTTTCCGCTTGCGGTAAATGAAAGTATTTTCTCAATTGACAATTCTAAATCATCGTTTTCCGACCCTCAAAAGTTGCATTAATACTGCGCATGCATACTCTCATGCGGTGATCCTCAGTGAGTATGCATGCGATGAAAATTGGAGTTGTTCAAGATCAGCATGACACGAACAAGCAATTAGCAATACCCATTCCCCCACATGCGGGCCGTTCTATCAAATTAATAGTTTTGATAAATCAACCTTCGAGTGCTCCATTTTGTTGACAATCGAATACGCAATCGATAGGTTGAGGATCGAGCTTGTCATTGTCATGAGAACTTATCGCTGATTCTCTGGCTCTCGTTTATTTCTTTTCATCTCGAAGCGAATTCGAACGTAACTGCAGTCTTGCCGTTTGTCGTTCGGATATCAGTTATAAGCTCGTCTTTCCGTTTCGAAACACTCGTTCAAGTCCACCTCCTCTCCTAAGGACTCGATGATGCGTTCGTTTGCGAATCTCTTGCGGGCCTCTAT
>JAYVHC010000477.1:0-7907 GCA_043771575.1 Planctomycetia bacterium | reverse complement strand
CTGGGGATTGTTTGCAGGAGTCTGGTTATTTTTTTATGCTGTCTAACGCTAGATCAATTCAGTTTTCCTTGAAAATTTTACTTAACGGCGTTGCCCTTCACCCGCTCGAAAACTGCGTTGTATGACTGAATCGAGGCTGCTTGCCGATCGATTGAAAACTTGCGACTGAGGAACGATCGCAGAGCCTCACGGTCCGCATGATCTGCTTCGGACAGACCCTCGGGCAACTTCACATGCTCAATTTTGTATTCACCACCAAAGCGAACGGGACCGTACTCGGCACCCAACCACCCGGCCCAGTTCGCCGCCTTGAACGCCTTGAATTCGTTCCCTTCCGGGCAGGGATCGAGCAAAACGAATTGCGGCACAGGGCTATCGAGTTGCCCCAGTTGCTGCGCCAACACGGAACCAAGAATGGGTCGAGTGAAGGGTGGTCGAGGCGGTTCGCCACGCGTCAACATATCGATCGCTTGCAGGTGTTCCTTCGGTTCCGTGGACATCGAGCGCACGACGGTCAGCTTATCTAAAATGGTTGCACACTTGGGCATCAGAGAACTGAGGTGAACGCCGGGTACCGCAGTTGGAATCGAACCAAAGGGGCCGCTGGTGGGTGTCCCAGGTTTCGGATCCCAAGTTTCAAATTGACTGGGCGCGCCGCAGAGCCACAACAAGATGCAGCGTTTGCCGCGAGCTTTTACTGAGTCCGCGAACGCCGGCACGCTAAAAAGACTCTGGAAACTCGCCACGGAGGCGGCGCCAGCCAAACTGCCTTGCAAAAACAAGCGACGATGTAAACGATGATCGACGTTGCCGACCCGAGTACCGGAAAGGCACGCTTGCGGTGCTGCTGAAGATCTCCCGTTTCCCATGAATAATCTCAGTTTTTATGTCGGCGAACGGAGCACCGACTTACATTGAACTAATGATTGAATCGAAACTCAGCGCTGGTGATTAACGCCCAAGTCAAATTCTCGACGGCCGCCTGGCGTTGATCCACGCGCGCGTTCAAGAAGCCTACACAGTGAGCCAACTCTTCGTCATCGGGACCACGTCCCATCATCAACTCAAACAAATGCTCGATCAACTGATCCGACATTTCGATCTGTAGGACTTGTTGCACTACCTTCGAGTTCTTCGCGGAAACCATTTCTCGAATCGCTGGGCTGTTCGTTAGCCATAATCCTTGCGAGACATTGGCGAGCGATTCCTCGGTGAGAACATCCGGGAATAAATTAGCAAACTCGGCGCGTTTTGGTGCAGCATTCCAAGCGGCTGGATCCGCCACATCAAGCGCCACCTGAAATGATCGGTAGAGTGATTCAGCCGTTAGCGGCTTGGCCAGCCCCGATGCGAACCACTTGGGATCAGAGCCTGTGGTTGCTATCGATTCGAGCTGATAAGCGCGACTGAGCGCCATGTGCCGGAATAGTCGTCGCACATCGTACTTCGAATGCTCAAAATCTCGCGATAACCAGTCGAGTAGGCCCGGATGGCTGGCCGGATGAAACGAATCGAGCGCGTCGACGGGATGCACTATGCCGCGTCCAAACATCCAGCCCCACATGCGATTGACCATCGCCTCGGCCACCAGCGGATTGCCTGCGAGTACTTGCTCCACGAATTGCTGACGCCGTGAGAATTTTGGAACTTTGGGTTCACCATCGGCGGCTGGCAAATAAAGATCTTCGCGATCCTCTTCCTTCACATCCTTTGCGGGACGAGCTTCTTCGATCGATTTGGCTCGCAAGTAGACCAGTGTGTTTTCAGCTGATTTGCCGCCAACATTGGTGAATTCTGAGAACCCACCGATCGCTGACTCGGCCACACGAGGGCCGTCCGGCGCATCGGCGTTGGTGCTGCGATTGAAGAAAGCAATCAAGCCCCAATAATGCCGTTGTTCAATTTCGGACGCCAGCGGATGATCGTGGCACTGCGCGCAATCGATGCGGACACCGAAAAAATCTTTCGAAATCGCTTCGGCTATGTCCTGATGTTTGTTTTGTCGCGAGTATAAATACCAAACTGCACCGCGATCTTCGGCGCGCGACGGCCGAGCCAAAATGATTTCGCGTGCCACTTCATTCCAAGGCCGATTGTCGCGAACAGCGGAAATTAAAAACTCCATCCAGCCGGTCTTCTCCTTCTGACCGCCCTTTCGTTCTGCAGTTTTCCGTCCCATCAAAACAGCATTGAGCACTTCGGCCATGTGCTGCGCATGTTCATTGCTTGCCAATAGCGAATCCACCAACTGCTCGCGTTTGCGACTATCGGTATTGCTGACGAACAGCTTCAGCTCAGATTCCAGCGGAATGCGACCGACGAGATCGAGGTAGAGCCGACGCGCAAAGGTAGCATCGTTTGCAACTGTGGCGGGTGCGATAGCGTTTGATCGCCAAGCCGCTTCGAGTGCCAAGTCGATCACTTGCGATGGATTCACTCCCAACGGAAGGTCACTCACTGGATCGCGAGCCTTCTCAGAAGCACTTGCTTGTTCATTATCTTCTATTGATTTCGAACCGCCAGCTAGCCACTCTGCGGGAAGGATTTCCAGCTTGAAATTCTCTAGCCATCGCGAGATCATTCCAATCTCAACATCCGTAAGTTGACCCTCGGGTGGCATATGTTTTTTGGCTTTGGGTGCCAGTACTTCGAGCAACAAACTGCCCGCCGGGTTCTGATGATCGACCACAGAACCGCTAAGGCCGCCGCGTATCAAACCTGAGATCGTCTCCATGTCCAACTTGCCAGAGTGTTCGGTCGCGCTGTGACACTCCAAACAGTTCTTCGAAAGCAATGGCCGGATAGTAGTTTCCCAAGCCTGACCAAGCTGCGTGGAAACTCTAGGGGAATTGGGCTCACTTGGCGAATTCTCTTGGCTGAAGAGTGTTGAGTTGAAAACAGGAATGCTCAACGTCATCATCAGGCAGGTAGATAAAAGCGGCTTCATAAATTAGGCGTGACGCGAGAGTATCAGCGGGTAGGAGGGGCGGGACGACTAAATTGTAGTTCAATTTGCAACCGAAAATTAGCAGCACTCCCCCTAGTGGATGGTCGAGCCTCAGCGGGGGGGCAGCGTAATTTGGATTACACATGCCGTCGCTGCGCGACTCTCGCTTGACTATATACATTGTACCTAGGACTTGCGTCCCAGAGCAACGGCATGCTCAAGCCTGGGACGTGAGTCCCAGGTTGTGTTGCCGGCGAGGTCGTGAGTCGCGGAGCGACGGTAGGTGTTGCTTTAGAGGCACTCAACGAAACAACTCGCGCTCACACGTTATTCAGATTCCGATTAACGGTTGCGAGGCGTCGCCGAATTCCTTCGTCTCGATCCCCATGCGATGCATGAGCGAAAGATAAAGACTACAAAGCTTTCGTTCGCTCTCAGGACGGTCAGCGAAATCGAGTGCGCGGCCGGTTTCGAATTTGCCGCTCAAACCGCCCATGGTTAACAACGGAACGCGGCTCGAATCGTGCTTGCTGCCCGACCACATGTTGTTCACAAACATGATACACGAATGATCGAGCACAGTCCCCTCCCCTTCTAGCATCGAGTCGAGTTTCTGAGCAAGGTAAGCCAACTGGCTGCAATAATAAGTGGTGACTCGTTCCCATTCTTCAGACATGTCGTCGTGCGACGCACCGTGATGCGGCTTGCGCACGTCGAGAAAGGGGTAGAACAAGCCCGAGATGTCTCTGCACAGTAGCAGCGATGCGATGCGCGTTCGATTGGATTGAAAGGCGAGCGCGATAATGTCGCACATCAGTCGCATGTGCTCGCGAATATCTTCTGGCAAGCCGTTATCAGGTCGTTCCATCTTGAACAGGTCGCGGCCTTTTTGCGTGATGGAGTCCTTGGCTTTTTCGACCGAGTTGCGTTGACGCTCGATGCGCTTCTCGACTTCGCGAATACTCGTTAGATACTCGTCAAGTTTGGATCGGTCGCTGGCGCTGGCTTGAGCTTGCAAGCGAGTCGCATCGGCCAGCACTCGATCCAAAATGCTCTTGTTCCGCTGCGTGCCACGATTTTCAAAAAGACTATCGAATGCGAGCGAAGGATACACTTCCATAGGAACAGGCGAAGTCGCATTCTGCCAAGAGATATGCGAACTGTATGCCATCGAAAAATTGGTTTCGTGGTAGCCAGTCGTCGGTTGTTCGCAACCGAGCACCAAACTTGGAACGATATCTTCTAGGCCAATCGCATTTGCCATCGCTTGATCTACACTGATGCCGCCCCGCAGTTCGGCGCCCTTCTTCAGCGCGGCTCCGGATAGTATGTTGCCGGTCTGACCAGGATGAATGCCAACTCCGGTAGCGTTTTTGTTGAACAGCCCGTTAATCACGTTGAGCTTTTGTTTCAGTGATTCCAGCGGCTCCAAGCAACGGCTCAGTTCCATGTCGGCCCCGCTTCCTTTCGCCCACCAGTGCGTGGGATGCACACCACAAGCCATGAAGAGAACTCCAAAACGAGTTGGAATCGCACTCGTATCGTCGCTTGAATCCGTCTTCGCGGGGTCTTGTCCCCACACGGGCATCGATTCAAGCCACGGTAGTCCAACGGCCACGCCCGCCCCTCGTAACAGCTCGCGTCGCGATATCGAGAATTTTGCAGGCATGTGTTTTTCGTTAATGGTCATCAGGAGTTTCCTGCAGCGAGGCCGAGCCGCGTTTGATACGGAATTGGGGACTTCGCACAATGGTCTCAAATGCAATTTGGATGCGATCATCATTTTTTGTTAGCTGGTCAAGCAGCTCGTCGACCAGCAAATCATCGGGGACGATCAGGCTGCGGCCCAGTGCATAGGATACTAGACTTTGGCAGAAATGGCGTCGGAATTCGTCGGCTCTTTTTCTCAGTATAAACTCGCGGAGACCCTGCAAACCGTTCGCTTCCTTGCCGCTTGGCAACTTTGCGTCTGTCAGTATCGCATGGCCACCAAGATCCTGCGTGCGAGTCCGTCCGATCGGATCAAATCCCTCAAGCAGCAAACCAGCGGCGTCGAATCGGTCGTGGCACACCGCACAACTCGCGTGCTCGCGATGTTTAGCCAACAGTTCGCGAAGCGTCAGATCGCCCAGTTTATGTTCCGAGGCGGGCAACTCGGGCACGTTCGGCGGCGGTGGCGGAATCTTCTCGCCGAGCAATCTACGAACAACCCAGTATCCACGTTTGACAGGGCTCGTTCGCAAACCCGGTGAATTTTGTGTGAGGAACACGGCCATCGGGGCTAGCCCACCGCGACCCAATTCGCGGGCCTGATCGATCCTCTGCCATGCGTTGTTGTCGAATGAGGTGGCTGCTTTCACACCGTAATGTTGGGCGAGCCGTTGATCAACAATGATGTGGTCCGATTCGAGCAACTCCATAATGCTGCCGTTGCGGGCCAGCAGATCCAAGAAGTACACGATCGGTTCTTCGGCCATCGACGCTCGCAGCCGATCATCGAAGCTCGGGAACTGATTGCGGTCGACTCCATTGTGCACATCGAAGCGACGGAAGTCGAGCCAATTGCCCATGAACTCGCGCGCCATCCCGCGCGATCGCTCGTCCGCTAGCATCCGCCCAGCCTGCTGAATCAGAGTCGCTTCATCGCCGAGTTGATGCAGCGCAGCCGCCTCGAGCAACGGAGCATCGGGCAAGCTCGCCCAAAGAAAGTAACTCAGTCGCGAAGCCATTTCGTAATCGCTCAGTGGCTGCGCCACCGCAGATGCACTCTGTAGATCCCAGCGGTATAACTGCGATGGCGATACGAGAATTGAAATCAAGGTGTCTTCTATGGCCGAACGATGATCCGCACCTGGATGATTTCGCGATGAACGGTAGAAGTCCTCAATGGAATGCCGTTCAAATTCTTCAAGCGGTCGACGAAAGGCGCGCTCAGCCAGAGCGACGAGCCCTGCGAGCTGAACGGGTTCGGCTTCACGCAACTGTGTTTCCAGCTGCCTGAGTTGCCGATTCATGTCAGCAAAATAATACTCGACCGCTTCTACTATTTCGTCGGAGCCTTTCTTGGCGCGGACCTTCTTCAAGTAAACGTCGGCAAAGCGATCAATCATCTCCTCCGAGTTCGCCGAGCGATCCTCGGCTCGTACAAAGTTGAACACTGCCTCGTTGATGAAACCTGATTCGGCGCGTTCGTACCAAATAAATCCGCTGTATTGTCGTACCGGCGACAGTGTAATGAAATCTAACTCGACCCAAAATCGATCGAGCTCGCGTTGTTGATCTTCTGACAATACCAATTCGTAGAGCGGTGTGTCATCGCGAAAGTAACCCATCATGTTGTGGAAGCCAGCGCTCAACAGCCGCCCTTTGCCCTCTTGCTCCGCTTCTTTCGGATCGATGTGGGCGCGTCCGCGTTCCGAAATAAAGAAGGTATCAGGGAACACCGAGCAAAATTCTCTGTAAGAATCGATGATCTCTTCGTGCTGGGACGGGCTACCTTCGCGATACAATTGAACGTCCTCGCTTTCCAACAGCGATTCACTGGCCTGGCTTGATAACGCATCGACATTGCAATCGCGGCGATGAGCGGCCATTTGGCGGTTGTTCCACAACACGAGCGTTTGCGAACCACCGCTCAAGCCACCAGGTCCGTTGGGTTTTTTCAGCGTGAATTTCAACCGACTGCGCTTATTTTTAATTAGTTTTTCAAGGTCTGCGCATGCCGCGCGCACTTCGTCGCCCTTGGCTGAAGCGAGCGGCAACTCAAGCCATCGAATACGCAGAAGCTCCAGTGGACCGTAAGACCGCTGGTTACTGTTCAATGTGTGCCAAACGGTTGTCAGATATTTTTCGCTGAGGTTGGCCTCGTGTGCGGTCGCCTTGATCGCGCTCTCAATAACCTGCGATTGCGAAATTAAGCGCACCTGCCAGCAGGCGAACAAGTAATCTCCGTAGCGAACAGGTTGGCGCAGATAGAAATCAACAATCCGTTGCACGCAGTACTTATCGCGGTCGGTATCGGTGACAACCGCGTGTGGCGCAAAGCGAATGCCATCCGGGGTTAACAGCATATGGTCGGCAACTTGACGAGCGGCGTCCAAGTACTTCGCAACCAGCGCGGGCGAGATTGTCAGCGATTCGGCGGAGTTGTCAAAACCCGCTGCGTTGGCGGGATCGACCGGAAAACTCTTGGCGGGCTGAATGTCGACGGTCGTAAGGTCGCGGATGGTATAATTGAATTCCGCATTGCTTAGTCGTCGTGTGCTAACCGGACCAGGATCGTCGCGCAGGCGCTCCGCTTCGGATCGTCGAAACTCCCGTGTCCAGTTCTTTAGCATCGCGCGTTCGGCTTCGCTCGGATGTGAAGAGGCATCAGCGGGCGGCATTTCTACTTCATGCACGCGCGAGACCATTTCTTGCCAAGTTCCCCAAGTCGACGAAACTGAGCTGAGGTCTTGAAAGATGGACGTATCCAGTTTGGCTTCAGGCATTTTGCCGCTGTGGCAATCGTTGCAATAGCGTTGCAGAAAGGGCTGGACGGATTGCTGAAACGTCGCTTCAAGAGATGTCTGAGCTAGGGCAACTGTTGTTGCGCAAGTGGACAGTACCCCAACGAGAAGCGTGCACAGGCAAGGCTGCTTAGGTATTAGGAAGAGAGGATGAATAGAATCCGTTCGGTCTCGATGCATATTGAACTTTCGTCGCGAAGAGATCGCGGTGGCGGGAGGGAATGGTGGGGCGCTCCTGCCGGGTGCGACCATTTTACTTGTGTTGGCTAAACCCAGCTACAGAGGCTGAAGGAAGCGAACCCCGTTTGATTTCTGCTTCTCAACTATGCATGTACTTCTAACGTTATGCAAGGTCACACTCGGCATGTGTGACCCACTTTTTGCACCCAATGAAACTTAAACACAAGGTGGCGTACGCTTCACCCGACTATGCCTGCTTTTCAGCGTTATTC
>JAYVHC010000476.1:0-3712 GCA_043771575.1 Planctomycetia bacterium | reverse complement strand
GACAGCGTTCAGGGCTTCCTCGAAAAGGGCACCGAGCCGATTTCGCGTTTCATTTTGCTCGACCATATGGACTGGTTGTCGGATCATTTCTTCCCGCTTCTGGAATCGGAGTGGCAAGCGATTCTGAACCGCGCCGCGCCTGGAGCACGTGTGCTGTGGCGCAGCGGTGGCTTGCGAACCGAGTTCATCGATCGCGTGGAAGTGATGCATGATGGCAAACAGAAAAGGTTGCCGGAGTTGCTCACCTACCATTCTGATATGTCAGACCGCTTGCATGAACTCGACCGTGTTCACACCTATGGCAGTTTTTATATTGCAGATCTGGCAAGCTAGACGGACTCACTATGGCGCTGCTTCAGGACCTAAAGATTCTGTATCACCTCGCACTACGTCCAGTGCGAGGGAAGAATCACGCTGAACGGATGGAGGATTTTTACTCGGGGCAAGCCGATGCCTACGACGATTTCCGACGTCGGCTGCTACACGGTCGCGAACAACTGTTCCAGCAAATCAGCTTGCCCGAAGGGGGCATTTGGGTTGACCTCGGCGGCGGCACCGGTGCAAATCTCGAGTTCATTCGCGAGTCGATTCCTCGGCTACGCAAGGCGTATGTCGTCGACCTGGCAACATCCTTGTTGGGTGTCGCTCGCCAACGCTTAGCAAAAAACAATTGGAATCATGTCGAAGCCATCGAAGCTGATGCGACCGCTTGGCAACCACTCGAAGGTCCCGCGGATGTGGTCACATTCTCTTATTCACTGACGATGATTCCCGATTGGTTCAGCGCTATTGAAAACGCACTTCGAATGCTCAAGCCGGGAGGCTTGATTGGCGTCGTCGATTTTTACACCGCTCGCAAGCATGCCGCCGAAGGACTCAAACGACACAGTTGGTTTACCCGCAGTTTTTGGCCCGTCTGGTTCGCCAACGATAACGTCTTCCCATCGCCGGACCACATGCCATTCTTGCGCAGCCATTTCGATCCAATTTGGTGCCAAGAGTCGTACTCTAAAGTTCCGTACATCCCGATCATTCGAACTCCGTATTACCAGTTCATCGGCCGCAAGCGCAGCTAATTCCAACGCAGCTAATTCCATGGCCACCCATTCAAAAGTTATTGAACCATGTCCGACGCAACTGAGCTAATCATCAAGCTTCGTAACTCAATCGCGGACTTGCGCGATCCAGAAACGGGCCGCCCGATTTCCAAGACAAATCAGATCGGCGACCTGGATGCTGATGCAGCTGGCATTCGCTGCATCATCAAACTTTCGACGCACAGTTGGCCGCTGCGTGCTCATTTCGCATCCCAAGTCGAAGAACGCCTGCGTGCCCAAGCACCAGACGCCAAAAACGTTCAAGTAAAGTTTGAAGAACTCGATCGACCACCCGCTCCGCTGGGCCAAATCGGGATGTCGGTCAAAAGCGTCATCGCTGTCGGTTCCGGTAAAGGTGGCGTCGGCAAGAGCACGATTGCGGCCTCGATAGCGCTCAGTCTGCTTAAGGGTGGCGCTCGAGTCGGTTTAATGGACGCAGACGTGTATGGACCGAGCATTCCACACTTGCTCGGATTGTCCGGCCGCCCCGAAGTCCAAAACGGAAAAGTGCAACCGATTTTTTTTGATCGCATGCCTGTCATGTCGATGGGTTTCTTAGTTGATCCCGACCAGGCGGTGATTTGGCGCGGACCGATGTTGCACGGAGCGATCTCGCAGTTTTTGCGAGACACGTATTGGGGGCCACTCGATTACTTAATCATCGATATGCCACCGGGCACAGGCGACATCGCCCTGACGCTCTCGCAGATGATTCCGCTGGCGGGCGCCGTTGTTGTTTGCACGCCGCAGCAAGTTGCTTTGCTGGACGCAGTCAAAGCCGTCGCCATGTTCCGCAAGACCAATATTCCAATACTGGGTATGGTAGAGAACATGAGCGGCTTTATCTGTCCCGATTGCGGCAAACGTTATGACATCTTCGGTCACGGCGGCGCTCGACTTAAGGCCGAAGAGCTTAAGGTACCATTTCTGGGCGAGGTGCCACTGAACATCCAACTCCGCTCTCAGTCGGATACGGGTAACCTCAGCGACGCACTGAAAGACCCGATCTGCAACGCTGCCATGGATAAGATCTTACACAGTCTCTTAACCGGCATGTCCATCCGAGCCGCAGCGGCTCCGGTTGGCTCAGCGCTACCTGTTCTCTAGCAAGGTGCAAGGTCACACTCGGCAAGTAGGCAGGTATGACCCACGGTGGGTCGCATCCGCCGGATGCGACCATGCAGTACGTGTAGTCAAAAACGCACGAAATTGTAGAACGATTGTCCTCAATCGTTCCAGTTAACTCGACTAGCGTCCAAGCGGCTTACCGAGCCCGCCGTGAATCTTGCCATCGTCGCCTTCGTTCGGTGTCTTGCCGATCACCATATCAAAGCCTGCCGTTAACTCGCCAAGCTTTGAACTCTCCATCGGATCAAAACTGGCTAGCAATAGATTTCGTTGTTCGGGGTTAGTCAATTGACGAAACACGCCGTCGCGCTCGTTGCCGGCGTGACCCTTGATTAGCAGCTGAGTCGTCAACACTCGCTGTCCGTTTTGGCTGACTGCAAAGTGAATGTGCGGTGTGCGCCCTGGGTAAGGAACTGGCTTGACGGTGCGGAAGTAATACTGCCCCTTCGAATCAGTCAGAAAGCGACCGTATCCTTGGAAATTCGAATCAAGTTTATTGCGATTGTTCGAACCGGAGTGAATGTAAGCTCCGTTGTTGTCGACCTGCCAGATCTCCACGAATGCGTTGCGCACCGGGCTGCCATTTTCAGTTAGCACCCGCCCACTAAGATGCGTGATTTCTCCAACTGCTGGCGTGATGCCTTGATTGATCATTAATAGGTCATTGTCGGTATCTAGAGGCAGTTTGTCGGGGTAAAACGGACCTTCCGTGAGCGCGGGCGTTTTCATCAGCTCATCTGCCAGTGCGCCAGACCCTGCAATTATGGCAGCGCCGAATGACAGGTACTTTGCAAATTGCCTCCGCGAGTAAGCCCCCACCGTCCATGGAGCTTGTTTGAGATACTCAGCGACTATGCGTTGTTGGCGACTGGACATAGGAGTTTCCTAAATACCGGAAAAAAGTTGTACCGTAGAAAAGTAGTTTGGGTATTCAACCCGAGCCGTTGTCTCAAGTTCCGGTAGGAAACTCCCATCGGCATTTGTTAAGGACGGAGTTGGCCGACGAGGGGCACTCGCTCGCTTGTTCGCCCCGGAAAGTTCAGAACCTGCTCCGTACTTAGGACTGGACAGTCAATGTACGTCAACGAGCCCGAGTTGGCTGGTTGCATCCAAACATTGCGATATACCACCGGGTCGCTGTGATCTTGCAGCAGCAGTGGCAGCAATTCGGGGCCCTCAGGTTTGCCAGCTCCCGTTTTCGCGGCAATCGCCGTGCGGTAATGGACTGGGACGCCATTGTGAATCACGCTGATCTGAGCCGGCGCGACTTTTTTGCCTTGGCTATCAAAACTTGCAACCGTGAAAAAGATATCGTATGTCTGCCAAACCAGTGGCGGCAGAGCCATGTTCAGGTTTGGTTCGCGCTGCCGATAGAGTGCTCCGCAACCATTGAATAGTGGATCTTGACCGAACGATTCCAGAATCTGCACTTCGTAACGGCGTTGAATGTAAATGCCACTATTGCCGCGCTTCTGATCCTCGCTGGC
>JAYVHC010000475.1:0-2488 GCA_043771575.1 Planctomycetia bacterium | reverse complement strand
CAAATCGAGAATCTAAAGGTAAAGCGGGAAACATTCAGCGCAGATTATGATCAAGAAAAAGATCGGCTCGGGAAGTTTGGCGGGGAGACAACCGAGTTGTATTTAGCTCGCGAACACTACGACCGCGAGCGCGAAGTTTTAGACAAGCTCAGCAATCGTTTGGTCTTGCTGAAAGCCGAACGTGGGCGAGGTCCGAGTATCAATACACTTTCCATGGCGCAAGATCCCAATTTTGCTTTGGAGGAAACTCCAATTAAGAAGATGGGCATGGTTGGCGGCATTGCCTTCTTGTTTCCGTTCGCGATTGCCTTGCTGCTCGAGTTTCTTGCCAAGCGTATCACGAACGCGGAAGCGGTGGATGCAACTCAGCTCATTCCGATCATGGGAGAAATTGTACGAATTCCGAGTGGGCGCAAGCGATCTATTGGGCAGCGTATGTTTGAGGAGAGCGTGGACGCACTGCGTGCCAATTTGTTGTTCAAGATGGAAAATGTTGGCACGATCGCTGTGACAAGTGCGATGGCTGGCGAGGGCAAAAGCAATATTGCTTATCAATTGGCGCTTTCGATAGCGAGGTATACGGGCGAACGAGTGCTAGTGATTGATGCAGATTTGCGCAGCCCAGATCAGCATGAACTTTTTGGTTTGGAGCTTGGACCCGGCCTTTGCAAGTTGCTAAACGGCCGCGCGGTACTGGATGAGTGTATTGATCATCATCCAGGCGAACTCGTACATTTACTTTCCGCTGGCAAGCTTGACTCCAACCCGCACAATCTGCTCACCAAAAAGAATTTGGAATTATTGCTTCAGCAGGTATGCGGTAGATATCGCTACGTAGTCGTCGATACGGCACCGGTACTCCCTGCGGCGGAAACCTTAACGATTACTGCAGGCTGTGATGCCACACTGTTGTGCGCCATGCGGGATGTCAGCCAATCGGATCATGTAAAGCGGACTTTCCGACGGTTAGAGGCTTCTGGTTCGAATGTGATTGGAACTGTGTTTAGCGGAGTTCCGTCACGCGAGTATGCAGCCCGATATGGAGACTATCGATACGCCAAAACGAGTGGTCCAGAACAAGAGAGCAATGACTAAATACATGATTTATCAGCCGACAGGCGTTAGCCTCCGGTTATTGATAGAACGTTGAAGGCGGACACAGCACAAACGCCTTACGGCCAATACAACCTACCTACCTCAAAGTACTTTCCCTTCCAACCTCCAGTTCACGACGTGCACACTAGCGTGCGATTTCGAACTAAGAACCGCGTACTTACTTTGCACGCGTTGATATATACATCCTTGACCATGAAAACTGAAAAACCAAGAACGAGGCGGCCAAGTGTCAGCTAGATTTCAAGCTGAAATGGATCCAATTTCTGTTCGGGGGCGGCGCGTACCTACCAAGCAGCGAATTCGTTGGGAATGGAATATTCCCCTGCTGATTCGGTCGGGGTTGTTGCTGGCAATTCTTGGAATCGTAGCAACTGCCCTCTATCTTTGGCAGTCGTCGCGCATTGCATCGGAAATACTCGCGCAAGCAAAGAGCGCCGAAGAGCGCGGCGAGTCTAAGGAGCAGGTGAAGTGGCTGCGTAGATATGTGCGACTGGTTCCAAATGATGTCGAAAGCTTAGCGAGTTTTGCGTTCGCCATCGATTCTCAGCCGTCCACTGGTTTTAACGAAGTTGAGTTCGCACGTAAACGACTTTCTATCGCGCTCGTCGCTTGCGGTGACAGTTCCCAGTTTGAGGAACTCAGAAGAGACCTGCGAAGAAAGCTGATTCCACGATTGTTGCAGTTTGGTTCCGGGAAGGCACTCGAGGCGGAAAAACAAATCGTATTGCTTGCAGCAAACAGGAACGATGTAGAAGTGCTTAAATGGATGTCGCAGTCGCTGTATTTGCAGCGATCTGACTCGGAATATCAAGTTAGTGATGCAAGTCAATATGATAAGGAATTGGATTATTGGAATTGGCTAGCTTCGCAACCTACTGGGCAAGTGTTGCGAATGGCGGTAGACGCCAATCCCGATGACGTCGATTTAGCCGCGCGCTTATTGAGTGTCTGTAACCAACATCCAAGTTGGTTTAGTCCCACCAGCGAGGCGCTCCCGAATCAACAGCGCTCAGAACTGGAAAACCAAACCCTTGAAAGACTTGCCTCGCAAAAGGATGATGGTCATGCACAGCTAGTTGTGTATTACTTCACAGATCTTTCGGATCAGCAGCGGTCCAAGGCAATTCTCGCGGAAGCTTTAGAGCCCGCGCTGGCTAGGCTTTCAAAACATTTAGGATCAAGCTCGCAAACCGTTGGAGCGGACAGCAGTAATGCTCCCACTTCACGCCGAGCATTAGATGCTCCAGTCGATGCTAGCCGAGTAAAGAGCGAATATGAGCCGTATTGGGATTGGCAAATTGCGTTGGAAAGCGCCAAGATTGCAGGCGTTGCGGAGACGGAAAGGATTTGCGCTAGGTTGATTGAATTGGCG
>JAYVHC010000474.1:0-4155 GCA_043771575.1 Planctomycetia bacterium | reverse complement strand
CGAGCGCCAATCATCGCAACGACAGTGACCTTACCTACGGAAATTTTGCTGCGGGTTCCTACCATACGGAGGGAGTAAATTGCTTGATGGGTGACTCGTCGATCAGATTCATTTCGTCGTCCATCCATTGTGGTGATCTATCCATGGTCGCTCCCACCGCTGACACAGGCATAGGGAGCCCTTACGGTGTATGGGGGCAACTGGGAACCCGATCATGTGGGGAAGTTATGGACCGCAGCCAGTTGGACTAGCAACTCGCACAAGCGTACCGTTGGCATAAACGGCAGGTGCCTGCGTCGCCGTTGGCCACCGGTTAAACGAGTTTCGTTTGATCACATGTTACGTTTCGAGCAAAACGTTTAGTGATCACATGGTAACCGTGGATCATATCGCGTCTCGTCGCCCGAGATAAACTCAAGATTGCCGAGGTCAGCATAACGGGCAGGCGCCCGCGTCGCCGCTGGCTGCCGGTTAAACAATTTTCGGCAGTTTCCAAACAGTACAGGAGATTCGCTAATGAGATTTGCACTTCGTTTCTGCTGTTCATTCAATTTTCTAATGATGGCGCTAATGTTGTTTAGCGTCGCCAAGGCAGACGCGAAAGAGCCCGCGAAATTTGTAATCGTCGCGCCTAAATCGGGCGTCAACTCGGAACTGGGCGCGTCGCTTTACCGCGTTCTACTTGGCAGTGGCCAACGAGCGAAGTTTGAACGCGTCGAGACTATTGAACAAGCTGTCGCGTCCAAGGCTGATGTTATCGTCCTGGCCATGCCCTCAGTTGATCTCCCTCCCATTGCAAAGGAAACGTTGGAGTCACTTAAACAGCGCAAGATCTTAGGTTTAGGCGATGGTGCCGCCAAGTTGTTCGGGCAACTCGGTTTGTATATCAATGAGGACCGGTGTGCTGGTGCTGCGCTGCCACTAAGTTTGACGATTCCCAAAAGCGAATTGCTCGGGGAACCCAAAACATACGAAACGGTTTCGGTGTTGAAGGAAACCTCCGATGCGATAAGAGTTAATGAAGACGGCGAACGACTTCGAGAGCTTTCCGCACTCTTCCTGCCGTCGAGTGATGCATCGGGTCTCGATGTGATTGCGCGCATGTCAAGCAACCCGAACTATGCTCTGATTGTGCGGCAAGGCAATTGTGTGTTGGTAGGAATCGCCACTCCTGCAACACTGTGGACCCAATCCTACGCGGAGCTCGTTGGCAAGACATGCATGGCTCTTCACCAACGCAAGCTGGAAGAGTTTTCAACGATTCGGCGTGAAGTAACCAAACCAGGAAAATGTGAATTTCAACTTGCACCAAGAAACAGCACTGACAAGCCGTTTGTCAAGAACTTCTATTTCCAATTCTCCAAGCCAACAAAATTGCGTGCTGAACTTGAGCACTCAGGTTCGGCTGCAATTATGTTATTGGCGGAACATGATCGACAAGATGCGTTCAAAGGCGAGACACTTACCACCGTCGCAAATATCACTGCCGAAGACATTGAGCAAATCGGTGATCGTTATTGGGTAATCGACGTCACTAACTTCGACGCCGAGGCGCAAGTTGAATGCAAGCTGACGATAACTATTGAAGAACTTTAGTTTGTTGATGAAGAATATTACTCCGTAGAGTCGCAGTATGAGCCGTCGGATCGAGGAGCGAGCCGTAGGCGCAAGCTAGCCGCGAGTTTCGAAGTCGGGCGGATTGCACCCGTCGGCGTTTAACTAATGGGATCGTTTCGTTGCACAGACGTGCTTAATATGGACCTAATATCGTGAGCGACTAGCACTTCGAAACCCGCGGCTAGCGCCGACGGCTCACTGGACCGCTACTGCAAGAGGAGCGGAGTACCAATGCCTCAGCCACGCGAGTGGTGCACCAGGTGCTTCAGCTCGCCCAGCAACAGCTTATCCACCGCCAAACGAATCGCATTGTTCGATCCCGGCAGGCAGAATACTAGAGTCGTCTTCGCACGGCCCGCAAAGGCGCGGCTGAGCATTGATGCGGCTCCGATCTCTTGATAACTGAGCATCCGAAACAACTCACCGAAACCCGGCAAGGGAACTTCGATCAATTCCTCAATCGCTTCAGGCGTGCGATCGCGCGGCGCGATGCCCGTACCACCTGTCGTGACGATCGCGTCCACACTGCCGGCTTGAATCAACCGAGTCACCGCCCCGCGAATGTCTAGCACCTCGTCAGGCACAATCAATCGCTCGGCGACTTCATAGCCCGCACCTTCAAATGCGTCGACCAACATCTTGCCGCTCGTATCAGTCTCCAGAGTCCGCGTGTCGCTGATGGTGATCACGGCGACGCGTACGCTCCCCTGTGCCGCTTTGCGGTGCGCGTCGACGCTGGGGGAACTTGTCGGTAAATTTGTCATGATTTCATCGCCTGTTGAGCTGCAAAGAGTCCAGCAAGTAATTTGATATCGACCGCTTGATTGCGCGCCGACAACCATGGAATCACTTCGTCGATAGGGATTTCATGCAACTGGATCGACTCTCCTTCGACCCCGCCACCATCGCTCGTCTTGCTCAGCCCGCGAGCCAAAAACAAACAAACCGATTCATCCGTTAGGCCTGGCGACGAGTATCCCGAAACCAGTTGTTGCCAATGAGCTGCGGTGTAACCCGTCTCTTCTTGCAGTTCGCGCTGTGCCGCTAACAACAGCGCTTCATCCTCCGCGCCGACTCCATCGCCCGCCAATCCAGCGGGCAGTTCAACCAGCGACGCACCTACCGGCGGCCGAAACTGTTCGACCAAAACCACGCGGCCATCGTCATGCATTGCGACGATGCCCACTGCCGGTCGCTGCGTATTGCGAGAAACGAACTCCCACATTCCAATTCGTCTAATATGGACGTGCTTACCCTGCCACGCGATGCTTGATTGTGTTTGGTCATGCATAAAACCGCCCTAGTTGAAATCGTCAAGTTGAAATATCAGGCAGCGCCGGCGAAGCGCTAAATATCTTCTTCAGTAACTCGAACGCCTGCTTCTCAATATCTGCTTGCGAACTCGCCCTCGGTCCCGCTACATTCAGCACGCGAATCGAGTTCTCTGAAAACCAGCGCACGACACGATCTAGCGAGACTGGCCGATCCAAACGAACTCGCAAAATCGGTTTGCCATGTCGCTTCGCCAACTGATGAGTCAACAGCGTGCCGCGCTGCAGTCGCTCGCGATACAACAGCATGGTGCCGTCCGAGTCCAGCACATTCTTTTCAGTCCGCACCGCATAGTCGATCGAATCGGTCTCGATCAGTTGATACTTCGCAGCGATAGGGCCATCCTCCGAGCGGCGTCCCTTCGGGCACCATCCACCATGTTCGATCTCCAATTCGATCGCCGCATCGAGAGCCGCCCGGTCGACACCCGTCTGCCCGCCGGAAACGATACGCTGCACCCCGTGGCGCTGTTCGGTTACCCTTTTCTTCCGAATATTCATCTAGAATTCATAGTATCGAATTGAGTGCAGCAGAGTCCGGGCAGCCGCATACCCTCAGCCGCGCGCTGATGTATCTTATTCTACGCAATCTCCTAGGAGCTAGGAGTAGATCCCAGGTATTCGTGATTCAACTAGCTGGCTTCATTGCTTCGTCAACTCGCGGGTTCAGCGGGCAAGACGTCCGCGCTCCGAAAGCCGCATCCGGCGACTTATCACTTGCATGCTTCCCCGAGGCCTACGCAACCGGTACCCTAGTGATTCGTTCAGTTGGTTCGTTAGTAGCTGGTTTCGTGAGAAACCGGGGTTCTTCCGGTTTCTCACGAAACCAGCTACATCAAACGCTCCAAATTTTGCCCGCAGTTGAATGGAATCCCATGGCCAAGCGAAAAAGTAGCTCCGCATCGAAGTTATTTGTGCTCGACACCAACGTCATCCTCCACGACGCCCAGTCGCTGCATGCTTTCCAGGAACACGATATTGCCATCCCGATCACAGTGCTCGAGGAACTCGACAAGTTCAAAAAGGGGCAAGGCGATATCAACTTTCAGGCCCGCGAGTTTTTGCGAACACTCGACGAACTGACCGGCGATTTACTGAGCGATAAAGGTGTTTCGGTCGGTGCCGGCCGAGGCAACATTCGCGTCGTCATTCCCCGCGTGCAAGACCACCGTATCCGCGACGCTTTCCTCCGCGACGAACCCGACCA
>JAYVHC010000473.1:0-3281 GCA_043771575.1 Planctomycetia bacterium | reverse complement strand
TTGAAGGCCGTAAACAGGGCATCATCCAATGCAGCATGTACAAAATCATTCTCCAAAGAGAAAACTCCTGCGTCATCCGCTTTCCAAACGCGTGTTCTTCCGTGAAAATTCGTTGCCGCAATGCGCTTGCCGTTTTCTAATACTTGAATGCTATGCGTATTGCCTTCGCTCGGCAGATCCTGCACGCTCTTCCCAGTCGCCAGCTCCCAAACAATAATCGAATTATCCGCGCCACCTGAGACCAGCCGTTTTGCACCTGGCAAAAAATCACAAAAGGCTGCTTTATTACCGTGTGCGAGCGTTGGGAACTTGGGCAGGCCCGTCGCTGAATCCCACAACTTTATCGACCCATCTAAGGCTGTTGAAGCCAGGGTGCTGCCATCGGAACTCAAAGTCAGCCACATTACCCTTGCATTGTGGTGGACTTCGAATAATGGCTTTGACTGGGCGGCCGCATTGGCATTGACATCCCAGAATCGCACGGTGCCGCTTTCATCGCCTGTAAGGACACGCGTGCCATCATGATTGAATCGAACAATCCAAGCCTTTGCATCATGCGGATAACTGTTTCCAACTTGTTTGCCACTGAGGCTATCCCAGATTTTGACGGCGTTATCAGCCCCTACTGTGGCAAATAGACTGCCTTCCAATGTGACAGCGCAGTCATAGATTCCACCTTCATGCTCGAGCTCGTCGCCGATGCGCTCGCCGGTCACCGCATCCCAAATGAAGCCCTTCCCATCCAAGCTAGTGGTCAGGCAGCGGTTTGTTTTGGAGGCGAAGATCGCATTGCGAACGTTTCCCTTGTGTTGCAAAACAAATGAACTAGGGCAGGAACCTGCCAAGTCCCATAGCTGCAAAATACCAGTACTGCCAGCGATGGCAACGCGACGTCCATCGGGATGAAACGCGATGGAAATACTATTCTTGCCGTTGTTAAGCGGTGTGCAGACTTGCGCTCCCGAGTCACGCCACAAAAAAACGGCTTGACCATCGCTACCTGCTAATGCCAAAATCGTACGGTTGGGCGATTGGATCATGAATTCGAACTTAGTATCCGCCCGTCTGATGATCTGCGTTCGCGCACCGCTTGCAAACGCAAAGGTAACGATTTCGCCATTGGCAAACTGTCCCATGACCAAAGTCTGGTCGCCGGTGAAATTCGCATCGTAGAGCCCGTTCGTGGTGATAATCGACGAGCCTACTTGATTACCCGTAGCGATGTCCCAGACCTTGATGGTGCCATCCCGCTCTCCCGAGCAGAAATTTATCCCGTCGGCAGAAACCGTCACGGACACTACAAACGAACCGTGCATCATGCCTTGGGCAGTTACCAGATCCTGCCCGTAATCCCAGATCGAAAGTTCGCATGCCTTGCTTCCCTCGCGATTAGTCACAACGATCACCTGATTTGTGTCTGCGATGAAGGTAACGCGAATTACGTGCGCGCCTTCAAAGCTGTGTTTCGCGATCAGTGAACCATCATTGGCATTCCAGACCTTGACAAACGAGTCGAAGCTACCGGAAACTAACTTGGAGCTGCTTGCATCAAAATCCAGCGACTCGATCTGATCGTCGTGCGGTAGTCTGGCAGTCATTCGGCGCTGGTCAATGCTCCAAAGTTGTGCAACTTTTTCTTGACCGCAGATGGCGAACTTCGCTCCATCACGCGCGAGGCGAAATTGACGGTAGCCACTCACCGGCTCATCGAACAGCTTTTTTTTGGTCTGCGTTTCGTAAACACAGATGCTCTTTTCGCTGGCAGCCACGACTCGCGAGCCGTCTGCAGAAAATGCAGTGCTACGAAGGTCCGATCCGGTAGCCCAGACTGCCGTTAGTATTGGCATTCGATCCTGAATCATGCCTAGCCGCGTTCGATCGTTCGCAGTGTCTTCGATCGCCAAGGCTTGGGTGAACCAAAGCGAAGAGTTCGTCAAGTTATTTCGGTCGAGCTCCCTGATGCCATTGTTCATTAAAAGCTCGTGTAAACGGTGTGAACTTTCACGTCTCTTTTCATTTGCCTCGAGTGCGTTGTCGTCCGCAACCCGCCTTAAACGGTTGGCGTTAAATGCCCACAGAATGGAAATCGCTGCGCACAATACCAATAGCCCAGCGATGGTACTGCTCAGTGCTGCCACGGCAGGGTGTCTTGTACACCAGCGCGCGAATTTGACGAGGCTACCCCTAGGGCGAGCGCGAATCGGTTCGCCCATGAGAAACCGCTGTAGCTCGTCCGCTAGCTCGCCCGCTGTCTGGTATCGTTCATCGGGCGACTTGGACATCGCCTTGAGAATAATCGTTTCCAGGTCGCGAGGGATGAATTCATTCACGCTTCGAGGGGGCTTCGGCTCATCATGAACCACTTGATGAACGAGCATCCGTTTAGTTCCATGAAACGGCAAGTCTTTTGTTGTCAGTCGATAAAGAATCACCCCAAGCGAATAAACGTCGCTGCGTCGTCCGATCAGTTGCTGGTTGCCGATGGCTTGCTCGGGTGCCATATAGGCCGGTGTGCCAAGAATCGCTCCTTCGAGCGTCATTGTAACTTCAATATCGTCGCGACGTGCGAGTCCGAAATCGGTAATGTAGGCGTTACGATCTTCGTCCAGCAGTATGTTACTGGGCTTCAAATCGCGATGGATCACCCCTTTCTGATGTGCGAACTCGACCGCGTTCGCAATTTGAATCATCAGCCTGGCGGTCTCTTTGAACGACAACAAACTACGGCTAGCCAGATCATTGAGCGTCAAGCCGTCGATAAACTCGCTAATAATGAGCGGAGCAGACTCTGACTCCGAGATTTCATGCACCTGAACGATATTCGGGTGCCTCAAACATGCAACATGTTTTGCTTCACGAAAGAAGCGTTGCTCTTCGTCGCGAGTTGCAAAGTAGCCGCTTCTAGGCGTTTTGATGGCTACGTCTCGATCCAAAGTCGGATCTGTGGCGAGAAAAACAATTCCAAAGGCACCTTCGCCTAAAACGCGTTTAAGGATGAACCGTCCCAGCCGCTTTGGCAACTCGCTGCGGCTCGATAGTGGGATCGATCTGTTCACGATCTTGACCGAACTGCCGCAACTGCCGCAAGTTACTTCGTTGCCACCGATACCCACTAGCTGCACCATATTCCCGCAATGCGGGCATGAGATGCGAGCTACAGCATCAACGGTCAACGCCTGAATCGTGCTTCGACCTCGATCCGTTTTTTCCAAATGCGCTACAAGTTCAGAATCATTTAGATTAGTCGGGTCGGATCCAGCGGATCGAAAGATAGACTCTAC
>JAYVHC010000472.1:0-3168 GCA_043771575.1 Planctomycetia bacterium | reverse complement strand
TACTACACCCAGCGAGTTACCCCGCTCAGCGTACCGCACCAGGCCACGGTGATCTGCTAAATCTTCCATGTAGGACACTTTCATTCCCTACTCCAACCGGTTTATCCATCCGTTTCCCGAGGCTCCTGCCGAGTTCTGTTCGGCAGCGAGATTGGCTCCCAGTGCTGGTGAACGTCCAATCGCGGTCCCACAAAGCTCCGCAGGAGCGTCGCTCTCCCGATAATGATTGGTGGCGCAATACAAACATGTTCAGAGCCTCCCGATTTTCGGAAGCAGTAACCGCGATCAATCGCGGTGTCCGTCTCGGAGAGGAATTGGAAGCGTCGCGGACCACGGATCAACGCAGTCGGTCTTTAATGCGTTGAAGGGTTGAGGTTGGAGTAGCGCTACTATGAATCGCTGAACTTAAGGCGACCCGCGTGCAACCGGTCTGGAGCACTTCGTCCAAGTTGCTGGCGTCAATGCCGCCTATCGCGAATGCGGGAATCGTAATTAGCTTGGCAACTTGACTTAAGAACCGCGTGCCGGGGAATGCGTCAAACAATTTGGTCTCCGAAGGAAACGTCGGACCGCAACCGATATAGTCTGCGCCGACTTTTTCGGCTGCAACGGCTTGTTCAATGGAATGCGTCGATAGGCCAATCAACAAATCGGGTCCGGCGATACGACGAGCGTCCGCGTAGTCCATGTCGTCTTCGCCAAGATGCACACCGGCTGCGCCGCTGGCGAGCGCAACGTCGACTCGGTCGTTGATGATGAGTTTTGAGCTGGTGCTGGCGAGCGCTTCGACAGCCGCACGGGCGTAGGCGACTAAGCGACGACCATCGCAGGTTTTGTCCCGCAACTGCAGCAGATCCGCGCCGGCTTCGGCGAACTGACGCATGGCGGTCGCGAAGACGTCCATCGGCAGCGAACAATCGACCAGCAGATAAAGGTTCGCAGCTCTTGCAACATTGTTCCGACGCAGCCGCAATTCAAGCTGCGCCAAAATATCATAGGCTTTGTAACGTAGCGATTTAAAATCGAGCCCACTTGTCACGTCGATCAACTTTGAGAATTCTTCCAGACATCGCAGCGATTGACCGACGCGCTCGCAAGCGGCACTGATGATGGCTTGCCAGTCCGCGCGATCGCTCTCCGTCTCCGTTGTGTGCCCTGTACCCGCGTCGGTTTCGGTACTGCGTGCCGCGAGCCGCCGCGCTCGATTGAGCTTCGCCATCGCAAGCGCCAACTCATGCCGAAGCGATTTTGCCCACAGCGATGCGACGGAATCTTCACGAATCAATCGCGCGACGTCCTCGATCGTTCGCAACCCTTCGGCCGCTCGATTTGCGTTGACATCTAGAATTCGCCAAACGGATGCATCTGCCACTGAGACTCCTGGATTGATTTAGGGCATTGTACCAACAAGGTGAACATTTTCGTTAACGCAATTTGGCACTTCTCGGCTATCGCCGGGTTTAGTCCTCGTCAGCGAGTTTCTTTCATCTAACCGCGTGCGCATCGGGCCGCGATGTCGGTAAATCGCGGGGCGATGCCCATGCGGTTAGACGACATATTCTCCCAACTTTTTGAATCGAGATGGTGCCTTATGGCGAGGAGTGTCCAAATTCTCGGGCTTTTCGAGCCAACGTACTTCATGGTCGCATCCGGCAGATGCGACCCACGGTGCGACACTCCTCAGGGCGTCCCTATTGGTAATTCTAGGGTGTCAAAACACGGACGCGATGATTCTCCGAGTCGCCAATGAGCAACTCGCCGCTGGGTAACCAGCATACACCGTGCGGTCGCTTGAGCAATCGCGCTGTCGGCTGGTCACCATCGCCATTAAAACCGGGTTCGCCTGTCGGTGAACCGGCGATCGTGCTGACGATGTTTGTCTTGAGATCGACCATACGGATCGCATGATTCTCTGTGTCCGCAATATACAACGCGATGCCGGGATTTACGGCTGCACCCTTCGGTCCATTTAACTTGCAGAGTTTGGCGTTGCCATCGTCGCCTGCAAATCCTTTCTGCCCTGAGCCCGCGACGTGATGGATCTTGCCAGTGGCGCGATCAATACGCCAAACACTGTTCCCTTCGCGCAGTACGATCCACAAGTTCTGCTTATCGATCGCCAACGAACGCGGTCCTTCGAGCATTTGCTCAATCGCGGCTGCGCCATCGTTGGGTCGGCCCTTTTTGCCACTGCCACAAATCGTAGTAATCGTGCCACTGATCAAATCGACTCTGCGAATACAGTGATTCATCAAGTCCGCAACGAACAGCTCGGAACCATCGACAGCGATACTGTAAGCTTGATTCATTTTGGCATCGACGGCCAAACCCGCATCACCGCTGTAGCCAGCTTCGCCAGTTCCGGCGATTGCTTTCCACTTGCCGCTGGCGTCGACTAAGCCAACGCGGTTGTTGCGAGTGTCAGCGATGTAGATGTTGTCGTTTGGATCGACGCGAACTTCGTGCGGTTGGCTCATGGCGACTGCAGTCGCTGCATCACCGGTTTTTCCAGACATGCCTTCGGCCCCAGTGCCAGCGATCCATTCGATCTGTTTTCGATCCGCGCTCAACCGATAGACCACATGTTGATCGAACGAAGCGATGATCAAGTTGCCTTGCGAGTCCGGTTCGATGCCGAACGGATTGCTGATCGCGACAGCAGTTGCCGCGCCCCGCTTTTCGGCTGGGCCGCTTTTACCCGAGCCAGCGATCGTGGTGATCTTTGAAAAGTGAGGTTGCGCTTGTACTTTATTTATCGAAAAGAAAAGTAAAATAGCGATTGACAAGTGTATTGTTTTCATTTTAGCAACTTTAGGTTTTCTTAAAGGGGACCGGCAGAGGGAGAGTTACCACGTAGGAGCGCATCTCTGAGACGCACTTTGTTCACAATTCAGCGTTTGACCCGTTACGGACTACGAAGCCTTAACAGTTGATCACATTTACAGCCAATCCGCCAAGGCTGGTTTCCTTGTACTTCGATTGCATATCGACGCCGGTTTGGCGCATCGTTTCGATGACTCGATCAAGCGGGACGCGGTGCGTACCATCACCGTACAACACCGCTAGCCGGGCAGCGTTGATGGCTTTCACGGCACCCATCGTGTTGCGTTCAATGCAGGGTACTTGGACTAAGCCGGCGATGGGATCGCAGGTTAGACCGAGGTTATG
>JAYVHC010000471.1:0-8357 GCA_043771575.1 Planctomycetia bacterium | reverse complement strand
TTGATCGAGCCGTTTTCGAATGCCACAAATCCACCAGTCGCGCCCTGAGCAATATCCAAGCCCAGTTGTAAATTCGTGTGACCATCCTTGACGATCTTCACCAGATAGGAAACCGTCGCATCCTCCGCAAGAGAATCCAGTCCCGGCAAAGTATGCGCTAGAGCGCGGCGACCGAGCGTGGCATCCAAGAGCAGCGATTGAGCACCCTCCAGTAAGGCAGTCTCCCCACTCCCTGCCGCATCTGTAAGCATACGCAGGGCAACTGCGCGCGCGGTCTGCAGCGATTCTTCGGCGGCCTGCAGTTCACTTCGCAATTGAGCGGGCTCCGCCGCGAGCTGGCGTTGCGATTCATCAAGCTCACTTCGCGCGACTGTCAATTCAGCGAGCAACTTTTCGCGTTCTTCGTCCCGGACAAATCGTCTCATGCCCGGATATGCGGCTTCGATTGGCAACAAGATTTGTGATGGATTTAGTTGGTCACCGCCTAAAATCTGCGGCGTACCGGGACTGACGGGCGGCTTGCCTGCAATTCTCAAACGCGCGTCACCTTTCGAGAACATGAAAGTTTCGGCATCAAGGTACTCGTCAAATACTCGCACCCTACCGCTGTCGATTGGACCGTACGAATCAGCATAGACGTACTTAGTGAATCTCCCAGGATCCTTTTCGCCTGCCACTCGATCATGTCGCAATTCTAAGGGTTCAAAAAACGCGCGAAAGCGAAAGTACTCCTCTTGCGAAAACGGATCGTACTTGTGATCGTGGCACTGGCAGCAATTCAGAGTTACACCCAGGAACGCTTTGCCCGTATGTTCCACTAAGTCTTTCTTCCAGGTTTCATAATTCCACTTGAACCAACTGCGAACGAGGTAACCCGTGGCAACGATATTCTGATCGTCTACAGGCAGCAGTTCATCTGCGGCTAGCATCTCGACAACCATTTGATCGTAGGGCTTGTTCTCGTTGATCGACCGCACAATCCAGTCGCGCCAGCGCCAAATCATCGGGTAGCTGTTCATCACATCGGGTACCGACCTTCGGCCATACCAGTCGCTGTAGCGCCACACATCCATCCAGTGCCGTCCCCAACGCTCACCATGTTGAGGTGATGCCAACAAGCGATCGACCACATTCTCATAGGCCGTTGGTGAATCGTTATTTAAAAATGCTAGCAGTTCGTCTGCGGAAGGAGGCAGCCCAATCAGATCGAGATAGACGCGACGTAGCAGTGTGGCCTTGTCTGTCCGCGGCATTGCTACCAGACCGAGCGTATCCTGCTGTGCAAGAATGAATGTATCAATGGGATTGAAGGGAGCTAATCCCAAGGCTGCTGGCAATTTGGGCCGTACAGGCTTTCTAAATGCCCAATGCGCGCTAGGATCTAACTCGGGAAGCTCATCCGCTGGAGCGTTCGCCCCTTGATCAATCCATAGGCGAATCCGCTCGATTTCGGCAGCCGACAACGGAGCTCCTTCGGGAGGCATTCGCTGGTCAGCATCTTCGCATTGGATCCGGGCAAGTATTTCGCTGGCCACAGAATTTCCCGCCACTAAGACCGGTCCGCTGCTGCCGCCCTTGATTACCCCTGCAGCAGTGTCGAGTCGCAAATCCGATTCATGCTTCAATACTGCATGACACGCATAGCAACGAGCCTTCAGAATTGGTTTGATCTCTTTTAGATAATCCACCGGCTCGCCGCCAGTAGCAGTGCTCATACTCATAAGCATTGCCAATGACACGAAAACTGCGTTGGCGATTCGACAACCCGCCAAAGACATTGCCCGCGTTAACGAGGGGCGGTCGTCAGGTCTCTTTGTGAAATGCTGCAACATCGGAGGCGGGGTTTCGGAGGTCAAATGTTGGGCGAGCGAATTGGCAGGGCACCCAACGGAAACAAGTACCAATATAGCAGACCTATCCGAGAAGCGCAAAAAACGATTCATCCTCAACGTTCTGAAAGTCTTTGTTCGCACTTTGACCAACGAAAACACAGGTCGGGAGAGCTAAGCTGGGCTGATAAAAACTATTGTAGAACGATTGTCCTCAATCGTTCCGGAACGCTCGTTGGCTCACTTGAACGTTTACGTCCGTTGGAAAAATGCCAGTTGACTTCGGTCCGTTGCCCTTCGGCAGAACGGTTGGGGACAACCGTTCTACACTTTTTATCAGCCGCGGACCGATAAAGCTCCGCTGGCGTCGCCCGCCCGTTTATTGCTTTTCACCTGGCAAAGATGTTTACAGAGGTGGCCGTAAGTATCCGTAGAATTGGCTACCGATCCAGCGGACGTTCGTCAGCCAATCCGTCATGAGCGGCAGCTATGAGTTGCAGGGCCTGTTGCAGTTCTTCTTCGGAAGTTGTCCAGCCGATCGATACACGTAAAGCGCGAGCCGCTTGCTGTTGGCTGAGCCCCATGGCGGCGTAACTGTTCCAACGTTGTGCCAATGGATTGTCGAGAATGACTCCTGTTGCTCCAAAACAAATCTCGGGCAATCGCTGCTGCAAGGCTTGGGCCGTCACACCCGGCAACTCTAGGCTGAGGACGTGCGGTAACCGCAGCGCTCGTTCCCCGAATACTGTTAGCGGTTGGCCGAGTAGACTTTCCAGTTGATGATGAAATCGATCGCGAATCTGAGCCAACCGATCAGCAGAACTTTCTGCACCGGTCATCAATAACTTCGCGGCTTGCCCTAAGCCAACGATGTGCGGAACATTTTCTGTTCCAGGTCTCAACCCCCCTTCGTTGCCTTCGCCGAACAGAATCGGCTCAACGGCCACTCCCATCCGGACGAACAAACCGCCGATCCCTTTGGGTGCGTAAAACTTGTGACCACTCAAACTAAGCAGATCGACCCCCAGGCTTTCAACATCCAGCTTGATCTTGCCGACACTTTGCGCCGCATCGGTATGCAAAATGATATCTGCCGCCATACACAATTCGGCAACTTCGGCCAGCGGCTGGATCGTACCGAACTGATGGCTGGCATGAATCACACTCGCCAGCACCGAGTTCGGTCGAATTGCGGCCTTAAAATCATCCAGCCGAATGACGCCGTTGACATCGCAGCCGATGACGGTAACTTCCCAGCCACTTTGTTCTAGGTGTTCGACGCATTTGCGGACAGCCATGTGTTCGAGCACAGTTGTAATCAGGTGCAGTTTCTCGTTAGGCCTCGATCGTCCCAACGCTCGCGCCGCGCCGATCAAAGCCAAATTGACCCCCTCGGTTCCGCCCGATGTGTAAATCACTTCCGAAGGGTGACACCCGAGCAAACAGGCTACATTGCTGCGAGAATCCTCGATCGCTTCCTGCGCGGCCCGCCCGAACCAATGCGCGCTGGATGGGTGACCATAGAATTCACCCAAAAACGGCAACATACTTTCGCGCACACTGGCAGCGATCGGCGTCGTCGAACAAAAATCGAGGAAAATGGACCGCATGGCGAATTTCAGTCAGTGCTACAGCTGCGCAGTTTCGAACTCACCGTTCTATCTAAATCACTGGCTGGTCCAGATCATCCAAGTTTCGCTAGCTGAACCGGGTAAATTCCCGATGTCGTTCGGCTTCGAACGATTGTACGATGTTTTCGCCTCCCGTGGCGTAAGCTTCCAGCTTGCGTTCTTTCCTAAAAACCAGTGAATTCCACGTTTCTAACCCGATTCGCCCTTGCGCCGTCCTTAATTCCCACTTGAAAGATACTGGCCAACGGATATGCTTCGTGTAGTTCTTGGGAGTGTGGCGGAACTGGCAGACGCGCTAGACTTAGGATCTAGTACCGTAAGGTGTGCAGGTTCAATTCCTGTCACTCCCACTTGAATTTTCATTGCTTTTCGTACGGCATGGCAAGCGGATCTCCGATGACTATGTCCTCCCAGCCCACGAATCTTGACGCCGCGTAAAAGCTTTCGGCCAATGTCCAGCCTTGGGTGTAACGATCGAACAGAATCGTAGGCGAAGCGATCGCGGGCAAAAATGGTTCATCGCAATAGCCTTTCACGCCAGTAACTCGCGAGTCAATCAACTCTGCGACCAAGGATTGACCGCCGTCGTTATTTGGTAAAAAGGTGCGGCCGCTTGTCGAGACGGCGGTTTCGGCGATGCCACCCGCCGCGAATTTTACTGATTTAAAAGCCTCAAGGGAGAATTTGCCATCGTTGCTGCCCCACGAGGCGTAACCCATCAGAGCTTGTTTGTTGCCAATAAAGGCTGAGCTCTGCTCCAACTCATACGGTATGCCGGACTTCTCCAATCGCGCGCCCGCAGCCACCAGGTCCGCCGTCCAATCGCTCACCGCCAAGTTGCTGATCATCTCCATATTCGTTTTGCCGTCTTTGATCGGCAACTGCGGTACTTTGGCGACATCGCTCGCTTCGGCCCCGACAGTGGCGTCGAGCAAGAATGTGCCAGTCGGCTTGGATCCGTCCGACGCAACCGAACTATCGACCAGCGCCATGGCGGCGGCGACGGTATAACCATCCAGACGCGTAACCAAGTAGCCACCATATTTTGCATGCGAGAATCGTTCGGTCGAATTGAAGAAGTTGTTAACAAAACAGTTCCCCTTCCAACCGCCTTCATCGATCACTACCTTCAACGACGTCGGGCGATCAAAGTAATCCATTCCCGCGATGTACGAGTCCAACGACGGCTGAGTATTCGACAAACCCACGGGCGCTCCCGTCAATCGAATGGGAATGCCTTTCGTCAGTACAATGAAATCGATCTTGGGATCCGTCGCCAAAAACGCTTTCAACGGTTTTTCGATCGCTTCTTGAAAAGCCGCAAAAGGCAACGTCTCATTCGCAGAACTAATGGCCGAGTCGGGGCTATGAACTTGAAGCACCTTCTTCGCGCCGCGCTTCGACATGTAGTACTTCGCAATCTGCATCGACGCAGGACTATCCAAATTCTCTATCACCAACACGCGGTCAACGAGCGCCTCCGGCTTTGTCCCTGAGCAACCCGCTACGACACTGACAGCCACAACTAGGGCAGCGTTCAAGCAACTCCACATCCATATCTTCATGACACTTACTTTCGTTGGCTATCCTCAGCTTTTCGTAATTCCCATGCAAAACGGATCGCGTGCGTCCAAAATCAATTCTGCCTCGCCATTCACATAAGCCGAACCAGTGATACTTGGCAGAATCCGACTACTATCCGCACTCTTGTAGGTCGCTTCAAATAGACTTCCCACAATACTCTCTTGTCGATGTATTTGACCTGGCGCAAGTTTGCCATCTGCGGCTAAGCACGCTACTTTTGCGCTTGTGCCCGTTCCGCACGGCGATCGATCGTAGGCCGCGCCTGGACACATGACATAATTCCTCGCATCAGCTGCGACAATTGAACTCGGCGGACCAATCAGTTCAATGTGATCGATTTCTCCGCCATCTTCACCACAGATGCTGTTGGCTTGCAACGCGCCGCGCACTTCATTAGTCAAGCGTTGCAACTCACCTAACGCCCCCAACTCGACCGACAAACCATGATCTTGGCAAATGAAAAACCAATTGCCGCCCCAAGCAATATCGCCATGCAACACCTGACCGCTTCGCAACTTCACTGGCACCGCAGCCCGAAACCGATAACTCGGCACATTTTGAATGCGCACTCGATTGTCGCCTAACAGCTCAAATTGAACCGGGCCAACGGGGGTGTCGAGTTGATGGATGCCTTTCGTGACGCGTTCCATGTACTGAAGCGCGATCGCCACCCCGATCGTTCCGTGCCCGCACATGCCCAGATAACCTACATTGTTGAAAAAAATAACCCCCGCCATACTCGCTGGGTTTTCCGGTGGCACCAGCAACGCACCGACCATCACATCGGAGCCCCGCGGCTCGCACACGATCGCTCTTCGATAGTCATCATAATTCACGGCGAACTGCTCGCGTCGTACGGCCATACTTCCATTGCCCAATTCAATCGGGCTCGCCACGACGACTCGCGTCGGCTCGCCACCGGTATGTGTATCGATCACCCTAACGCGCGTCATGTCAAGCTGCTTGTTTAAAACGAATTCGTACAAATTCGAAACGCTATAGGATACATCCCAGCGAGGCAATCGCCGAGTGGCGGGAGTGTAGAACGATTGTCCCCAATCGTTCCGAGCCACCTGAGTGCTTTCCCCGATCATCGCGTGTACATTGGGAAATGCACTGTCGCGTCCAACCGCCAAACTGCGGCAGAACGGTTGAGGACAACCGTTCTACACTGCCACGGTAACGTAGCATTGCGAATTGCACACGAAGCGGGATAATGGCAGTTCGAACGACTGAAGCGGTCAAACTGCCAGTAAACGCGGAGCGAAAATAGTGGATATTCTGACGCCAGTGCAACTTGAAGCTAAGACTTGCCAACCCTGCGAAGGTGGCGTAGCGGCATGCGAACTGAGTGAAGCCAATCAACAACTGCAGGCGCTCGCCTCAGAGTGGGAATTGGTTGACGGCGGCAAAAAGATCTCCCGCCTGTTCAAACTGAAGAACTTCATCGAAGCGATGCGGCTAATCAATGCTGTGGCGGATTTGGCGGAGCGCGAGCAGCATCATCCCGATTTGCACTTGACCGCCTATCGTCAGGTGCGCATCGATCTCACCACGCATGCGATCAGTGGACTCAGCGAAAATGATTTCATCGTAGCGGCAAAGATCGACGCCGTTGTTAAACAACTGGTATGAGCGTTTTGAAACGAATTGCCGTCATCGGAGGTGGCATCAGCGGCCTAGCCGCCAGCTGGGAATTATCGCGCGCCGCGAACGTTGAGGCCACGCTGCTTGAGGCCAGCGATCGCGTTGGCGGCATCCTGGAATCGATCTACGATGAGGGTTATCTCATTGAACGCAGCGCTGATAATTTTGCAACGCTCATGCCCGACGCTCTCGAATTCTGTCGCGAAATCGGATTTGAGTCGCAATTGATCCGGCCCCAATCGCACGACCGTCGCGCGTTTGTATTGAATCGAAGTCGCATCCTACCGATTCCGCTTGGGTTCAGTCTTATGCAACCAACGCGGATCGATTCAATGTTGCTGACAGGGACGCTTTCGCTAGCAGGTAAATTTCGGTTGGCCCAAGAGTACTTTGTTCCGCGCCGTGAGAGCAACGAAGACGAATCGCTCGAGTCGTTTGCACTTCGTCGGTTGGGGCGCGAAGCCTATGAGAACCTGGTCGAACCGCTTGTAAGCGGCATATTTACTGCGGATCCAAAGACATTGAGTATGCAGGCGACGATGCCCCAGTTCGTTGAAATGGAGCGACTGCACGGTGGCTTGATCCGTGGCCATCTGCGCTCGCGCAAGACTCAAGCGAAGCAAATCGCAGGTCGCGCGAGCGGTGCGCGTTACGATCAATTCATGGCACCAGCAGCCGGTATGAGTCATTGGGTGCAACATATTGTTCAGTCGCTTCCCCGGGGATGCATTCAGTTGAGCTGCGGCGTCCGCAGTGCGCAACAAGTGAGCCAAGATTCGTCCGCGCCGCGGTGGCGACTCGATACAGTCCGCGGGCCGATGGACTTCGACGGTCTAGTGATTAGCTTGCCTGCTGGGCGGACCGCTGAGTTGCTGAAAGCCAGTTGCCCCGCACTTAGTTCGATGGTCGGCAGCATCCAGTACGCCTCGAGCGCCGTCGCCGTGCTGATCGTTGATAAAGCGGACCTAAAGCGGCGTATCGATGGCTTTGGTTTGATCGTACCGCGTAAAGAAGGCCGCCGTGTGCTGGCTATCAGCTACAGCAGCAACAAGTACGCCGGACGCACACCTGAAGATCAGATTCTGTTGCGATTGTTTCTCGGTGGCGCAATGGCACCAGACTTGGTCGACGAATCGGACGCCCGGTTGCATGAGATGGCTGATGAGGAACTGCGAGCAATCCTCGGTTGGACCGGGCGCAAGCCGCGTTGGCAAGCGATAATACGCTGGAAGCATGCGATGCCTCAGTACTTCGTTGGACATGTTCAACGTATCGCCGAAATGGACCGCACACTGAGTACGCTTCCCGGTCTGCAACTCTGCGGTGCTGCGTACCGAGGGGTCGGCATCCCACAATGTATTCGCGATGGTCGCCGCGCCGCTAAGACGCTGCTTGTGGAGAAGACTTCCAGCTTGACGGCAACGCTGTGAAGCATTTTTAGGCAACCAGCAAGCAAGGTCACACTCGGCAAGTGCGACCCACGCGGGGTCGCATCTACCGAACTCAAGGTGATATCACGTAGGCGAGTCTCGCCCAGAGACCACTGACTTAATAGCACAGCGGCAAATCGTTTCCGAAAATCGGGAGGCTCTAAACATGTTTGTATTGCGCCACCAATCATTATCGGGAGAGCGACGCTCCTGCGGAGCTTTGTGGGGCCGCGATT
>JAYVHC010000470.1:0-21842 GCA_043771575.1 Planctomycetia bacterium | reverse complement strand
AAG
Organism: Planctomycetia bacterium; assembly: GCA_043771575.1. Classification (GTDB taxonomy): domain Bacteria; phylum Planctomycetota; class Planctomycetia; order Pirellulales; family Pirellulaceae; genus Aureliella. The sequence goes on along the minus strand of JAYVHC010000470.1, from coordinate 21,839 downwards.
AATATGATGCCATATGGAGCGACGCTGTGAAAGTCCGAAGTTTGCTGAATCGACAAATTGCTGCTCAGCCAGAACTCTTTCCCGCAAATATTTCGGACGGTTTTTCGTTGGCGGGATGCTTGCCTGAATCGGTCAAGCAGCCTGGTGTACGGTTACGGCAACTAGTTACTTGCGACAACATAAAATGGTGCTTGCGTCCAAGTTTCGTTACGTCCTATATGACTGCGCGTACGGAAGACTTGGATGGGCCTTTGCTGCTGCTGTCGATTGGCGTTCCATTGTGGGTTGTGTGCCGGATTTTTGGGCGTGATGAAATGTATTGGTATCGCCAACTGGAGCAACTTGGCCGAAATTCGTTGGTCGGCACGACGGTTCAGGTCAGCCAGGAAATGCCTGTGCACTTAGCGGCTGACGAGCATCATGTTGATTGGTGTGGCGACAAGGGTTATTTAGCCATGACTGCCGCTCAAGGTTGTATTCTTGGAATCAGCCTAACCGATGAGGCGGATGAGCCCCACCTTGCTCAAGCGTATGGTGCATTCGCAAAAGAAGCCCAGAACGTGGCTGCTGACTATAGACCCAAATCAGTCAATACCGATGGTTGGTGGGCAACTCAAAACGCATTTCTTGCTTTGTTTCCTTCGATCTCCATCGTGCTTTGTTTTCTGCATGGTTTTTTGAAAGTTAGAGACCGTTGCTTTAAGGACTTCGAACTGCATAAACAGATATGGGAAGTCTATTTCGCCAGTTCCTCGCAAGAATTTCATCAGCGTATGGAAGGCTTCAAAGCGTGGTTTAGTAGCCAACAGTGGAAAGCGTGTGTGGTGGAGATGACATCAAAACTATGGAAACGCGCAGATCAATATGCCATCGCTTACGAACATCCAAATTGCTACCGAACGAGCAATCAAGTAGATCGGCCCATGAATCGAATCAAACGCGTATTCTACTCTGGGCGTGGACTGCATGGTCACCGACGATCTTCAGAACTGCACATAGACTCTCAAAGAGACTCTACAGCCAAAACTGGGTTGAAAACCTATTACTAGCGGCATCTATGCGAGGCTACAAAACAGCCCAAACGCAAGCACCTAGAATCCGTTAGTGTCAACATTTCAGATTTCAGGTCTCAGATTTCAGATTTCAGATCTCAGATCTCAGGTCCAGATTTCAAATTATGCGGCCCTGCATGAAAATTGCTTCCTCGCTCTGCACGACTAAGCCAACAGTTCCTTCACCGGCGAAGCGGGCTCGACACCCGTCAGCCGCTGATCCAATCCTTGGGATTGGAAAGTAAATTTTTCATGTGCAATACCCATGCAGTGCAATATCGTCGCATTGAAATCGTTGATGTGCACTGGTCGCTCGGCGATGTTGTAACTGAAATCGTCCGTCTCGCCGACGGACACACCACCACGAATACCGCCACCGGCCATCCACATCGTAAAGCATCGCGGATGATGATCGCGACCATAATTCTCGCGCGTCAAACCACCTTGGCAATATACCGTTCTGCCAAATTCGCCACCCCACACAATCAAAGTCGATTCAAGCATACCGCGTTGCTTCAGGTCGCGAATCAAGGCTGCAGTGGGCTGATCAATGTCACCGCATTGGGCTGGCAGGTCGCCCGCAATGTTACCGTGCTGATCCCAACCGCGATGCAACAACTGCACCACGCGCACGCCACGCTCGACCAATCGGCGCGCGAGCAGCGCACTGGCAGCAAACGTGCCTGGCTCCTTGACCGCTGGTCCGTACATCTCCAAGGTCGCGTCGCTTTCATCGCGCCAGTCCGTAAGTTCCGGCACACTCTTTTGCATCCGGAAAGCCATCTCGTACTGTGCGATCCGCGTTTGAATCTCGGGATCCCCCAGTTGATCGAAGCGATATCGATTTAAACTTGCAAGTGAATCGAGCATGGCGCGGCGGTCATCGCGCGTAACGCCAGGCGGGTTGGGCAAATAAAGCACTGGATCACCACCACTGCGCAGCGCGACTCCATTGAATCGCGTCGGCAAGAACCCGCTGCTCCACATTCGAGTGAACAGCGCTTGCGCGGCTGCTTTCGCCGACCACGTTGGCGTGAGCACTATGAACGCAGGCAAGTCATTGCTCTCGCTTCCCAAGCCATACGCCAGCCAGCTACCGAGACTCGCTTTGCCAGGTACCTCACTGCCAGTCATCACAAATGTACACGCGGGATCGTGATTGATGGCGTTCGTATGCACCGTTTTCACCACTGCGATATCATCGGCCAACTGCGCCGTATAGGGCAGCAATTCGCTCACCCATCGCCCACACTCGCCGTATTGCTTGAATTTGAATTTGCTCGACGCGACCGGCAAACGCTTCTGTCCGCTGGTCATCGTCGTGATCCGCTGCCCTTTGCGAATCGAATCGGGCAGATCTTTATCAAAGTAGTCGTTGAGGACCGGTTTGTAGTCCCACATATCGATCTGCGACGGGCCCCCGTTCATATGCAGATAGATGATCGATTTGGCCTTCGGCGCGAAGTGCGGCAACCCCGCCAGCGCGCGATGCATCACTTGATCCGCTACCGCACGATCGCTGCCGGCAACCAATCCCGCCAGTGCCATGCCCCCCAACCGAATTCCCGTGTCACCAAAAAACTGCCGACGCGACAGTTGCAAGTCTTGTTCAAGTCGTGGATCCATCGCAAAGCCTCAATTTGGAAGCAGATTTAGCAGGAATGCTCTGAAGAACGCGATTTTCTGGCACTGCCGTACTGCTCTAGCCTAAATCAATGCGCCGTATTTAACAATCTTATGCAGTTAAAATGTGGCCGAGTTGCTCCGCAACTCGGAGCGATTGTCTGATTTTAGGCCTTCGTTTTCGTGTGCGTAGTCTGGTCGCGGAGCGACGCGACACCAAACCACTAACCCACGGTGTCGCGCAAATCTCATGGCTTGATTCCAATTGAATTCACAGAACACCGCTTCGCTGGATGAGTTCGTCAAGCAATCGGCGGAGACGGGGGAGAGACTCCTCGGGCGTGGCGCAGTCGATGTCATGAACCTGCCAGTAGCTGATCCGCGATTCCCAGTCGGGGAACAACTGCTGCATCAGCGGACGGTGCTCAGCTTCTTTCAGGGCAATGGTGCGATCGGCTTGTTCGAGATCGGAGACGCAAAGCGCCAGCGGTACTCGGCAAGGCTGGTAACTGATACCGAGCCGTTGGCATTCGGCGATCGTGTGGCGAGACAGAGGCCCGCCGTTAACTAGACAAAATCTTCTTTCGCAATTGGGACAGCAGGCTCGCGGCGGCACCAATTTCCTCTTTTTGTCGTTGTGGCTCTTGAGGGATTTCGCGTTCGATCGTCAGTGGGCCGGTGTAGCCGATTTCTTTAAGTGTACGAAGATAGAGTTCCATGTTGACTTGCCCTTGGCCCAGTGGCGTCTCACGCCCCCAGGTCACTCCAGGCTGGTCACTCCAAGTTGCGTCTTTGCAATGGATACTGCGGACGTACTTGCCCACTTTACGCAGGGCCTCGATCGGTTCGCCGGTACCGTACAGAATCATGTTGGCAGGATCAAAATTGATAAATAAGTTGGGTCGCTCGACACTGGCGATGAACTGCAACAAACCGTCGGCAGTTTCTTGTCCGGTTTCAAGGTGCACGCTTTGGTCATTGCGGGCGGCGTGGTCGCACAACTGTCGCGTTACATCGACGATCTCTTGGTAGAGTAGAGCACTGGGGGAATGCGGTACGAAACCGAGATGCAAGGCGACTACATCGCAGCCGAGCAGTCGTGAAAAATCGCTAATCTCGCGCATCTCTTGCAAGCGGGCAGCGCGTGTGGCCGCAGGAACCAATCCCACGGTTTCAGAAACGGTGGGGATATCCGCGTAACTTTCACCTTCAAAACCACCGAAGACGGCAGTGAGTTGGATATCGAGTTGCTCAAGTTTGGCAATAAACTGTTCTGCATTCTCAGCCGTACGAGTACTGCGATGCGGGGCATGCAGTTGGATCGTGGGAATGCCCAGTTCTCGAGCTACCTCGAGTTTGACTCCTAGCCCTGCATCGATGCTGGTGAATACGCCAATCGGCCAATCGCTCATGTTTCTCTCCATTATCATTCGAGGATGTCCATTTCACGGCTTCATCAAGCTGCTCTATGGCGACGCAGCATTGTAAGTCATGTGAGGGCTAACTTGAAATGAGGGGCACATGGATGCCGATGGCGTTTTGTGGGGAGGGCGACGCTCCAGCGGAGCTGTATCTGGCCGCCATGGTTCATCCAAAATGCGACGGTTGCCATGTTCGCTGCCTCAAACGCTCGGCAGGAGCCTTGCTCTGGGCTGATTAAAACTATAGTAGAACGATTGTCCTCAGTCGTTCCGCAGAGCTCGCCGGCTTACTTGAACGGTTTCATCCGTTGGAAAAACGCAAGTTGACTTCGGTCCGTTGCCCTTCGGCAGAACGGTTGGGGACAACCGTTCTACACTTTTTATCGGCAGGAGCCTCGTTCTCCCGACCGCACAAAGCAAAAGAACCGGAGGGTTTATGAGGCCTGGACTCGAGCAAATCATGCCGTTTCGAACCAAACTGTAAACAGGCAGACGCCATGAAACAAAAACGAAAAAACCCGCTTGGAGCGAACTCCAAGCGGGTTTCTAACGCGGCATTTTGCGATGAGTCAGGAGAGCGACCCACCACACTTAGCCTACGGATTTACGCCGTAGCGTTGTTCCTCTTCCTCTTGGATGATGATGCGTGGTGTCACGGTCATCATGAGGGTGTTGGTTTCGCGGCCAATCGCGGTGTTCTTGAACAGGCGATTGACGTAGGGGATCTTGCTGAGCACCGGAACGCCGCGTTCGATTCGGCCTTCACGCATACGCTTGATGCCACCGAGCAGGATCGTACCACCGTCTGGAACACTGACTGTGGTGGAAACGCTGGTCGTCGCAAAGCTAGGTTGTTGCACCGTTGTACCCGTGGTGGTTACCAATTCATCGTCACCCGCACTCGTTACGTTTCCTTTTGGATCGAGCACGTTCGTTCCACCCCGCGATGAGGTATTGCGAGTGGTACGCGAGCCTTCGAAAGTAAAGGTGCTGACCCGGTCGATTCGCGAGAACGTTGGATTCAACGTGACTCGTACAAACCGCTTGTCCGGCGAAACCACCGCTTGCACGTTCAGGACTGTACCTTCGTTGAGAATCACGATCACCGGTTGTTGAGCGACTGCGAAGTCGCCAACCACTGGAATCAGGCTGGTCACGAAAGGCGTCTGCACGGTGTCGTTGATCGAGGCCGTCTGACCATCGAACATGGTTACACGGGGTGCTTGGAGAACATTCGAACGCGTATCGCCTTGAGCCGCATTCATGAAGAAAAACAACTCTAAGTCGCTCAGGATTGCCACACCTAAGCTAGCTCCTGATCCCGCATCAAAGTTTCCAAACGCTGGAACTGCACTCCCAAAACTGTTCTGTTGGAGAGTCAAATCGAAGTCGGTGGTGAACGATGGAGTACCGTTAGCACCCAAGCCTGTCGACAATCCAACAGTTGTACTCGGACCTTGATCTTCATTAGGCAAGCGGCGGACGTTGTCGTCGATTTTTACGTCGAAGTCGACACCGATACGTTCGAAGAAGTTATCGCTGAGCGTGATGAACTTGACTTCGATAGTAACCTGCAAGTCTTGCAACTGACGAAGCGATTCGAGCAGGTCAGTGATCCGTTCGTGCGTTGTTTGAGGTGCACTCACGACGATCGACAGAGTGGCTGGATACTGGTTAATGGTATTTGTACCACCTGCCTGTAGCCATGAATCCGGATCAATGGTCTGCTGAATCAAGTTCATCAGCGTGTCGAAGTCTGCAATCACTGCTCCACCCTGCAAAGGGGTAGGACCAGCCATCGACATCGGGATAGCGCCCATATTTCCAGCACCATACTGGGGTGAATTGCCACCGAATCCACGATTACCCCACATTGCTTGAGGAGGAATGCCACCGTTCATGCCTTGATTGTTCAATTGCCCCAGCACAGGTGCATTTGGATCGATCGAGGCTGAGGCCAGTTGTGTTTGCGCTCCCGCACCAGGAATTGGGCCAGTTTGAGCAACCAAACCGCGTCCAATCGTCTCGTACGCACTTCGCAGCGCACCGCCCATTCCGCTGTTGTAGTCGGTTACAAAGTTCGGAATGGGTAGGACCAAGTCGCGAACATTGTAAGTGCGTTCAACGTTAGCTTGAGCTGTGTTTTTGGCTGATGTGATCAGCAGCACTTCGTTGCGAACCACAAAGTCAAGGTTATGACCGTTGAGAATGATGTTCAGTGCACTCTGCAAAGAGATTTGCGAGGGCAGGCTGAGCGTAACGGGCAGGTCGGAAGAAACACCATCGGTTGCCAAAGCTGCTTGGTCGATGTGGATTAGTATTCCCGTCATATCAGACAGCGTGCGAACCACCTCTGCCAGAGGTCGGGACTTGAAGTCAACCAGGATCGGCTGCTTCAGCTTTTCCCAAATCGCAGTTTCTGCCGGCGACATGCCACGACGCGATTCTGGAACATCTTTGTTCAACCGTCGTTCGCTGAGAGCATTCCAAGTCGGAGCATCAGGGAACTGGATCAAGTTTGCATCGCTGACTGGTTCTGCGGCGCGATCGACGTCATTCAATACATCGATAAAGCCGTCTTCCTTGCGAGTCTTGATCGCCTCGTATTCCATGTTGCGGCGCGCATTGCGAGCGTTGGCCATCAACAATCGCGACGTTTGCGAGTCGGGATCGATCAGGAAAACTTGTTTGGCGACCACTTCCGCTTCTGCGTAGCTGTGCTTGTCCATCAAGTCGTTGTAGGTTTCCACCAGCGAAGCGACTTGTTGTTCCGTCTTGTAACGAGCCTCGCCTTCCAAGGCGATATGCTCGGTCACCTGCCGATTGCGCATGTTTTGGTCGATGGCCGATTTATTGGTGCTTAGGTAAATCTGATGAGATGAGATTGCCCGGTCGACAATCGTCAACATCTGCTTGCGTACAGCGCCATCCAAATCAGCCTGCGACACCCGAGTCCGCAATGCCTGTAGGCGTTCAGCCACCACCAATGGTTCGCTCTCACGATTGGCTTCGGCGGCAGCAATTTCGCCCGTCACTTCGCTCATCAAGCGTTGTCGAGCTGCCAATTGCTGTTGAGCCATTGGATCAAGCGCTGCAGCGGAGACCGACTCGCCTTGTTCGCTGGGCGGACTCATCAAGCTCAGCTTCTCACGAAGTTGATTGCGCAGTTGTGGGTCCATCTCGCCTTGGAATTGCCAAGCTTGATGGAACAAGTCGTAGGCTTGCTTGCTTTCGCCTTTGCGCAGCGCATCGATGCCGCGACGATAAAGTTCATCGCCACTTCCAGCACCACCCAGCGTTGGGCCCGGCACAACCGGCTCGGCGGCTTGCACGGCCGAAGCTGGCTGCATGCGCGATCGATCGTTCTGTGCCACAAATACACTCGGTTGAACGGCTGCTGCTGACGCCGCTGCCGGCAATACAGCTTGAGTGGCAAAGTTGTTCGAGACCGGCAACAGCGGCAGAGCCGGAGTATTGCCAGCTTGAGAAACGGCTGTTGGCGAGGCAGTGCGAGCTTGTGGCAGCGCACCAATCGGACCTAGCGCGTTGAGCGCATCGATGATCTGCTGCTTCTTAACGCCTTTGGCGACCAGCGTCTTTTCGACTTCCATTAGACGCGATTCGACGCGGGCATCTCGCGACTTCCCAAGCAGATCGCGGCCGCGAAGAGCTTCTGCAAATGCACCCGCCGCTGACTTGATGTCGTCTGCGGTAGCTTTTTCATTCGCTGTGTCCAGCCAACGCATCACCAAGTCAGCGTTGACTTGCGGTGCGGCGTTCAGCGGTTGTGTGTAGGTACTTGGCGCAATTGGAGCTTGAGCAAACGCGTTGCTCGCAATTCCAACGGTCATGGCTGGCGCAAGCAGCGCTGGCACCAACCAAGTTGATTTGGGTTTGGCCACGCTGATAAGGGCTGCGAGCCAACGTCGTTTCCGATTTGTAATGTCCTGACTCAACGCGACTCTCCTTCTTCGCGATGGTGAAACCGAACTCGGCCAACAGATCATTCTGTACGAGGCCCTTCCACTTCGACCGTGCAGTCAACAACACTTGAAAGCGTTGCTTGCACTATCGTTGAGTGCAGAAGCAGGCTTGATTCGGAGACTAAGGCAGCGACGAATCGCCAACTTAGTCTGCTGAAGCAAGACTGCCTCTCACGACAAGCTGTTTGAACTCCGCCACCATTTGCGAAGCTAAACACAGCACAAGCGTTCCTACTCCGCACTTTTAAAAATGCGGTAGTGGGAAATACTTGATACCCTACTCACCGTCAATGTTTGTTTTCGGCACTGCGATGTTAAAATGTGAGGGTTATTCCGATAAGTCCGACTTATTTAATAATAACGGTCGCACCCGCAGTGCTAGCAAATTAGCAGCTAGCCTTGCACTGGGCTGATAAAACTAATAGAAGAACGATTGGCGATTCTCGCTGAAGGCCACCACGCATGCTGGCGTTCCGAAGTTTGTCATCTCAATCAACGCTTCGCCAGAGGCGAGGAACTGAAATTCAACATGCACCCAAGCGGATTGGTGCAAGGCACAGTTAACACTGACAAATGCTCCGGCAGTTTCTTCTTGCTGGGAGGACATGTTGCTGAGTTCCAGCCGAGATCACAATCACAGCCTATCTTGTTCATGAGCGACGAAGCAGTCTTCGAAGTCGGCAAGCCGATTCGGGGCGGCATACCGATTTGCTTTCCGTGGTTTGGCCCGCATAAAGCGGACGCGAACGCCCCTGCACATGGCTTGGTTAGAACAGCCGTGTGGGAAGTGCTTGAAAGCCAGTTGACGGCCAGCGGTGTGCTGGTAACACTCGGTTATCAATCAACCCCCTTCCGCTTGTCGCTGACGGTTGTCTTCGGTGAAACGCTCGACGTTATGCTGAATGTGCAAAACGAAGCGATGATCGCGCAATCATGTGAAGTCGCCTTGCATACTTATTTTCAACTGGCTGATGCTCGGCGAGCGACCATCGTTGGACTGGAGCAGAACGAGTTCCGCGATCAATTGACCGGGCAAATCTATCCGGCGGCAGGGACAGGAATTCAGTTCACTGAGGAAACCGATCGTGTGTATCTTGGTAGCGTGCCAGTCGTTACGATCGAGGACGAAGCGAATGCTCGAAGCATGAAGATCATGCCTCGCAATTCCCACTCAACGGTAGTTTGGAATCCTTGGGTCGCCAAGAGCCAGCGGATGAGCGATTTTGGTGATCAAGAGTTCGAGCGAATGTGTTGCGTTGAGACAGCGAACGTGGCTCCGCGCAACTGGGTCATTGCCGCGGGACAATCGCAGAGCGTCGGTTTTGAGATTTCAACGAGCAACGCGAGTAGCGTTTAGGTTAATAATCATGAGTGAAAAGATTGAGGCAACCGCTTGGCCGAACTTCGATGTTCCTGGCGGACTGTTGCCCGCGATCGCGCAGGACGCTGCCACAGGAGCGGTCTTGATGTTGGCTTGGATGAATGCGGAGGCCTTTCGCGAGACCGTGACGACCGGTAAGGCCGTTTACTTCAGCCGCAGTCGTGGTCGGCTGTGGCGCAAGGGGGAGGAAAGTGGCCACGTGCAGACAGTTCTGGCTGTGTTGATCGACTGCGACGCCGACACGATTTTGCTGAAGGTAAGCCAGGAGGGGGCCGCCTGTCACGAAGGCTATCCGACCTGTTTCTTTCGCAAATTGCATGAAAACGGCCAAGTGGAGCTGGTCGAAGAGCGGTTGAAGCAACCAGCGGAGATCTACGCCAAGAAGGACCCTTGACGACCGAATCAAGAATTCAAGCTTCCAGTGAGCAAAATATCTTCGAGACGCTGAAATTAGCGAGTCTCGGAGAGACTCGCCTAGGTGAGTTGGTCGCAACGTTCACGTCGAAATCAGGGCGACGGAATGAAGGGATTTGTCGCTAGCTCAGCGATTTGGTACTGCGTTTGCAGTAAACTGTCGTTCGGCGATTAGGCTGTCAACTCGGTATGCAACCGCGATTGAATGCATAGGAGAACTAAATGTTCGGTTTTGGCTTTGATTTTATGTACTTGTTGTTCATTGCGCCAGCGCTGCTGTTGGCGATGTTGGCTCAGTGGATGGTGCGTTCGGCGTACCAGCAGATGAGTCAAGTGCGGGCGTCGATGAGTGGCTATGAGGCGGCAAGGCGTATTTTGGATGCTGGCGGTTTGCACGCAGTAGATATCGAGCAGATACCCGGCCAATTGTCCGATCACTACGATCCCAGCGGCAAAATTTTGCGGCTGAGTCCCGAGGTCTTTTCCGGCCATTCGATGGCTTCGGTGGGAATTGCCGCTCATGAGGCGGGACACGCGTTACAAGATGCTCGCGGTTATGCGCCTTTGCGGATTCGAAATCTCGCCGTGCCAGCGGCGCAATTCGGTAGCAGTTTTGGCACGATTTTGCTGATGATCGGCATGGTGATGGTATTTGGCAACTTGGCATTTCTCGGCAAGTGGGTCTTCTTGGCGGGCATTGTCGCCTTTGGTGCTACGGTCGCTTTCCAGTTAGTCAACTTGCCGGTTGAATTCGATGCGAGCTCGCGGGCCAAAGTACAGCTTGTCAATCTTGGCATTGTCAGTGGTCCGGAGCTGCCGTACGTCAGCAAGGTGCTCAATGCTGCTGCATTGACTTATGTTGCCGCAACCTTGCAAGCGGTGCTGACGCTCGCCTATTACATCTTTCGATTCATGCAAGCGACCAGTCGCGATCGCTAAACTAACTTGAGCAGTACTTTGCTTCCCAGCCGGCGATGTGAGCGACGAGAGCCTCGTTCGGGGCGATGGCGGCAGTGCGCTGTCGAGATTCGAAGTCAGTAGTTAGAAAACCGAGTTCATCGACAATGTCGACCATCGAGCCCTCATTCATCCGATCAATGAAGAGCATGCCATTGAGATGATCCGTTTCATGCTGGATGATGCGCGCGTCGAAGCCACTGAAGTCCTCGTTGAGTTCTTGGCCATTGAGGTCGAAAGCGTTGACACCAATTGTCTTGGCTCGAATTACGTTGCCGTTGATGTTCGGAAGGCTTAGGCAACCTTCCTCTTGCTCTTCATTGCTGCGTGGACGCGAGATGATAGGATTGATGAGCACGCGTTCTTGTCCTTCGCCGCGATGGCCGGTCGAGTTCATGACGAACAAACGAATCGGCAAATTGACTTGCGTTGCGGCTAGTCCGACCCCCCGATGTTCATACATCAATTCAAACATCCGCATCACGATTTGATGCAAGACCGCGTCAACTCGCTTGATCGGTTTGGCGGTGTAGCGCAGTGTCGGGTGCGGAAAGAGAAGCACCCCGAGTTGCGAAGGATCAAAGGATTCGACGTTCATGCTGGAAACTGGCATACTGGAAGTTGGCTGGCGATAGTTTTTTACTTTGGGAATTTGAGCGCGGCGGGAAACCACAAACTTCGGCTAGGTTAACGTTTTACGGGCATTTTCGGTATGGGTGTTTATCCCGAGCTTCTTAAAATCAGCGATCGCCCGCTTGAAGTCAATCAAAAGAAAGTTAATTGTCGCCACAAAGCGCGAAACATCAGAAGCCCGAACCACATCCAAACCGCTGGATCATCGACAGCCAACCGGTCAACGTAGCCTCTAAACAAGAATCGCCCGGCAAGCCAACTGGCAATCATCACCGCAGCTAACGGCAAAGTGGCTTGCCAGCCTACCACCGCGCTGGCGACTGCCAGACCAGCGATCCAAGTGCGGGCTGATGGCGAGCCGCGATACAGAATCCAGCTGAGCAACCAAGCAACGGTTGCGCCGGCCAACAACCCTAAGCCAACCGTCGTGATCGCATTCAGGCGGCCTTCGATCGGTCCGAGATTCTTGGCATAGCGCCAAAACACAACGACTACAGCTGGATCGCTTGCCGCGCTAATGACCAGGGGCAGTAGCGACCAAGCAAACAACGTCGGCGGTACGATTTGTCGCTTGACTACAATCAGAGCTGCCGCAACCAAACCGCACAGCAACGCCAAGTAACTGACCAAACGCATAATCAGTGTCGATGTCACTGCAGCTTGGAGAATGGGAACTTGGAAGGCGGTTTCGTTGGGAAGGTTAGCACCACCACGAGCCACTTCGGTTAAGTATACAGACAGGAAGATCATCGCTACCAGGAATTCAACCAACGGATACTGCGCTGAAATCGGTAAGCGACAGGTGCGACAACGACCGCGCAGCTTCAACCAAGCTAATACAGGCACATTGTCGCCGCGCGCGATTGGCGAGCAACAATAAGGACAGCCAGAGTGCCCCCCGACCGTTCGCCCAAGGGGCAGGCGGTAGGCGACGACATTGAGGAAACTGCCTATTGAAGCACCAACCGCGACAAACCAAGCGCCAATGGTGGCCGACATAGCGGTGGTAACAAACGCGATCCACCAATTGGTCCCATAGCTGCGATGGCCATAGGTGAGACCGCCAATCAGAGTTCCCAGGGCGATATAAAGCAGTAGCGAACCGACGACTGTGCACCAAGCCAATCGGTAAGGCCAATTAGGACGTCTTCTGCGTCGCCGGGGCATATTAGGGGCCAGTCGGGTCAGTTAAATTAGATTCTTGTTTGCCAAGTGTATTCCGAGAACTGCGGTAACAGTAGAGCCAGCACCATGAGTTTTGAAACGGTACCGCATATTCGCATTCGAGTCGCCAAGGATTTGCCTCTGCATACGGACGGTGATTGGGTCCTATACTGGATGACGGCCTTCCGTCGAACGGGCTCCAATTTTGCATTGCAGCACGCACGAGATCTCGCCAAGAAATTGAACAAACCGCTCGTGATTCTGGAGGCCCTGCGAGTACGCTATCGCTGGGCCAGTGATCGGTTTCATCGATTTGTGATCGACGGCATGATCGACAATCGAGCGGCGACCGCCAACACCGATGCGCTCTACTACCCGTACGTTGAGCCGAAGCCGGGCGAGGGTTCAGGGTTGGTCGGGGAACTGGCCCGGCGAGCCTGCGCGGTGGTGTCGGACGATTATCCATGCTTTTTCCATCCCAGCATGATCGCAGTGGTCAGTCGCAAGATTGTCTGTCGATTCGAACTGGTGGATTCGAATTGCTTGATGCCGTTGTCAATTGCGGAACGCACCTTCACGGTCGCGCATTCGTATCGTCGGCACATGCAGAAAGTGCTGCCGATACATCTCGATTGCATGCCGGATTTACGACCGCTTGATAAACGCTCCACTCGCGGACTTCCAAAGTTGCTGAAGTTACCCAATACAATTGCCAAACGCTGGCCAGCTGCGGACTTGGAGAAGCTGACAAGCGAAGGTGGACTAACTGCGATTCCAATCGATCATTCCGTATTGCCAACCACAATGCACGGTGGTTCGAAAGCTGCCGATAAATTGCTGTTGCAGTTTCTCAATCGTCGACTTGGGAGCTACAACCATGATCGCAACGAACCCGATTCCCATGGGTCGAGCGAACTGTCGCCGTATCTCCATTTCGGTCACATCAGTCCGCATGAAGTTTTCCAAAAACTGATGGAGAAACTAGGTTGGCATCCCGGCATGCTCCATAAACCCAATGGCAAGGTAAACGGTTTTTGGGGTGTCCGAGAAGATGCTGAAGCGTTTTTGGATCAACTGTGTACTTGGCGTGAGATCGGATTCAATATGTGTTGGCGCGAGCCGAACTTCGATCGCTTCGAATCGCTACCTGTATGGGCGCAGCAGACCATGCACGAACATGCATCGGACCCTCGCGAACATGTTTACTCGCTCGAACAGCTGGATGCAGCGGAGACCTACGATAGTATCTGGAACGCCGCGCAGCGGCAGTTGGTTCGCGAAGGACGCATTCACAATTACTTGCGGATGTTGTGGGGCAAAAAGATCTATCAGTGGTCAGCCACTCCGCAGGCCGCACTCGAAGCAATGATTGAGTTGAACAACAAGTACGCGCTCGATGGCCGCGATCCGAATTCGTACAGCGGCATATTCTGGGTGCTCGGTCGCTACGATCGAGCTTGGGGCCCCGAACGACCTGTTTTCGGCAAGTTGCGGTACATGACGAGTGCGAATACCGCCAAGAAGCATGCGCTCACGGAGTATTTAAAACGATACGCTAAGTCTGCGGATCCACGTGGCAGCGTCTCTCCGAGACGCTGATCCAAGCCAATTTTTCGAACCCGCGCTTTCTGCCTACGAGATGCGAATCGCTCAGCCGCTCGAAGAGACGCTACCACATGATGCGCGTGCTAGCAATTGAATCTCATTCGGCAATAACTGAGTGTCGCGCGAATTATCGCTGAAATGGAGCCTTGATACCCAAACTAATGCAAAAACGCTGTTTGACGTTTGATTTCGTCTTGACGCTAGGTACCATTTCCGGACAGGTTATAGATCTTGAGTTCACGGAACCGAACTCAGTGAATAACAAACGAATTGACGATCGCATAGCTAGCAAAAGTGGCAAGGAGGCCGCCGATGTCTACATCTACTCCCGGTGGAGCATGTTCAACTGTCAGTCTTCGCAGCTTATTGCGTGAGGCTGTCTTTGTTGGGGCCGACGATATCCGTGCGCGTCGCTGTGTCCATAAAGTCGAGCAATGCAGGGTGGGCGATATTTTCGTTCCCGTGCAAGGCTCGTCGGCCGATGGTCATGACGATGTTGAAGAAGCCGTTCGTCGCGGCGTTTCGGCCGTCGTGGCAGAGCGTTTAATGCCGGTCTCGGTGCCACAGTGCTTAGTCGAGAGTACGCCTATCGCATATGGAAAAATCTGCCAAGCGCTGGCGGGCAATCCTTCACAGCGGATGTTGACGATCGGTATTGTGGGGACGCACGGCAAGACCACTACCGCATTGTTTCTATCAGCCATGCTCAAGAAATTGGGCGGACAAGTTGCCTACTATACTTCTTTGGGTGCCAGTGATTCGACCAGTTGCGATCGAAGCGCAGTGCGTCCACCAGCAACTCAGAAACTTGCCCAGTGGCTCCGGCAAGCAGATCTTGCCGGTGCGCCTGCAGCCGTGATCGAGCTGGCGCCATCGATGTTACAAAGTCATGTCACTTCTGGGATTGAATTCGATCTGTTGGTGGTGACAGGTATGCGTCCATCGCAACTGCGAGGCGCTCAAAATCTCAAAAATTCCCAGCTTTCGCTGGATGAAGTCATCAATCAAATGAAGTCGCATGGCATGTTGCTTTACAACGCAGATGATGCTTATGCGACGCGCTGGGCGGGCCAATCCTCATTGCCAGCCGTTGGTTATGGACTTGATGCGAGCCAAAACGTGCGCGCCAAACGATTGTCGCGTGCTGGTGGTGAACAACAGTTGCTGACAGTGATCGGTAATAGGATCATGCCGCTGACTTTGAAGATGCCAGGTGATCATATTGCTCGCGCGGCGCTGGCTGGTGTAGCGGCTGGTTGGATGTTCGACTTGCCGGTAGCTGAAGCGATCGCTGGAGTTGAATCGTTGCAAACGATTCCAGGTCGCATGCAACGCGTGGCTCAGTCGGTGGATGTGCCTTTGTACATTGATGCGGGTGAAACACCCGATCGAATTGCGATTGCGCTGCACGCGTTGAAACAACATCAACTTGGACCAACCACTGCGGTTGTCGACGTGAGCAGCCGCTTGCATCCTCAGTGGCGTGGACGTTTGGGTGAAGTGCTGGACCGCGCGGCAGCGCGTGTTGTGCTGAGTGCCTCTGGTTGTTCCGCCGCAAATGCTCAGCCGGTCATCATGGATGTACTTGGCGGATTCCGCTGCCCAGGGCGAGTCGAAGTCATCGCCAATCGCGAAAACGCGATTCGCTGGGCCGTAAAGAACTCCGATAAGGGCTCGATACTCCTGAGCGGTTGCGGCTCCATGCCCTGGCTGGATGCCAACGACGAACTCACTAGCGACGAGATGGCAGCCAAGGCAGCTCTTGAATTCAAGAATTGTCAGCCCGTGGCGCCGATCTTGGGAATTTTTCCTCCGACAGTCCCTTCTCCCTTTTTTTCCCATTGACTCTGGGTTTCTGAATCCAGTATTTCTTCCACTACGCGAGCAGGTTGCAGCAAAAAACTCTGACCAGCCAGCCGCCCAGTAAGCAAGAAATCACTCGCCGTTGACGACCCTTTTCACGGCACAGTGCGCTCGAGCATTACAGCGGTTTGTGGAGTTAATTGTTGGGTGCGTCACGGAGGACGCCGAAGCTCGCAACGAGACTGGATGTCGATCATTTGGAGTTCTGTCGTAGGCTATGGTTTTGCGGGAAAGCATAGCTGGCCTCCCTCCTGGGTCGGAGCATTTTGTAGGTAGATTGCGATTACTGGGTCAATCGTAGTCTGTCTGCGCTTCACGACAGAGCTTACGTCTGCGCACCGGAGCGATTTGGATTCCATTTCGCTCCGGTGCCAGGGAACACTAAAGCCTTCGCGGTTCAAACGGAATCGCGAAGGCTTTTTTTTGTCGCTGGAACTGTGGTTTCTAGCTCAGCAATTCGTTCAGCAAGTCATCCAGTCGGTCCGCGTCGAACAGTAGGTCGACAAGGTGGCGAGTCGGTGCAAATTCGCTGGGCGCAAGTTCGGCAAGTGAAAACTCAATAGTCTCGTCAGAGGCCACATTGTTGACGGAAGAATCCACTACGGCGACTTTGACCTCAAACGATTCTGCATTGAACTCCTCTGAACTAACTGCACCTGCTTCTAGCTCATCAGCCGAGTGGGAGATCTGAATAGGGGCTGCGAATCCGGTCACGAACTGAGAAATTTCGCTGCGCAGACTGGCGATGCCACCTGTGGCGGAGCTGAAAATCGGTACGCTTTGCTGAGCATTGACAACCACAAAGAAGCTCGTATTAGCCTGGAGTTGAGCCCAAGTCAGCGGAGCCGGGTGTTGCGTTCCCCACGGGTTGAAAATCGAGAACTTGTCGGTCGGCGCATCGTACCCAGTGATTGAGTAAGCGTGTGACGAGACCATCAGGCTGCTGTTGCTGGTGGTTCCGACCGTAACCGCACGGCCGGCACTCAGGGCATTCACCAACGCCGTTTTATTCGCTGCACTCGATGTGGCGTAACGTGTTGAGTTGTAGCCCAACACTTGAGCGTTAACATTGCTCATCCAGCCACCCTCGATGCTGGCGTACGTGTTGGCTGGAGTACGCCCCGATTTACCGCTAGCATTCCATTGTGCATAAGCTTTCTCGGCCAGCGCGATCCACAACACGTTGCCAGAGTTAGCAAGGCTGGCGCCATAATTCGAGTAAGCAAACGTGCCGCTTGACGTCGATGGCAACATGCGATCGACGGTGACGTAGTCGGCTACTCCAACACCGCTGGCAAATCCGTCAGCAATGGTTCCGTCAGAGTTGTAGTACGCACCGTAGGTTCCACCATAGAAACGGACGGTATATGTGCCGTCGCCGTTGTCGACGAACATATTGCGAACTGCATCGGCATTCGTAGAGCCCAACGATCCGACAGCAGCGATGAAGTAGCAGTCGCCCAGCATGCCTTGTTTTTCATTCGTATAGGTTGGCGCACCCACAAAGAGCGAGCCCGATGCGGTGCGATAGCTGAGCGACCCGTTCGTCAAGGTGGGTCGGTCAGTGCCTAAGAACCACTTGTCGACCAATTTGTTAAGCAGTGCCGCAGGACTGTCAACCGTCAAGTTGCCGGCTGCAGTGCCTTGATACAAACTGTTGGCAAGATTCGTATTGACGACGTTACCAGCGAGCACTTGCACGTAATTCGCAATATTGAATCTACTTGCGTTCGAAACCACGTAGCGCAGGTCGGACAACTCGACTGTGTCCACTGTGCCGTCGATTCCCGCCGCACGCAATAATTGAATCATCTCGGGACGTGATATCGAACCATCTGCGAAATAGGTTTGTACCAAATTCGATAGCGCCGCGTTCTGCAAACCGGCTGTCGCTGGCGGCGTGTTTGCAGTCAGACTGGCTTGAGCTCGAAAGGTTCCCGTCTCGGCAGAAACTGTAAACGCGCCATCGGCATTCGGGGCCTTGAACAGACCAGTCCTGGAAATTGTCCCGCCGTTTGCGCTCCACAAAAACTTAGGCTGCCTGGCCAGCGGCAGATGAAATTGGTCCAGGCCAAGGGCTGTGAATTGTTGAGTCTGTCCAGGGGTTATCGAAGCTGTGCCAGGAGTGAGTGACACACTCGTTAAGACTTGTACTGCTTCGACGGCGAACTGAAACTTCAGTCTACTCGTCGCCAATTCGAAACGATACGAACCTGCCTTGTTGAACGCCAACGACGCTGAGTTGCTCTGGGGGCTCAACGTTACGGAGCCACCGCTTGGGACTGTGACCGAAGTCCACTCGTAGTCGAGTGCGGTAGTTATCCGTTGACCAAACTGATCGTAGGCTTGCACCTCAACTGTGGCTGCAGTTCCGTCGGTTCTAATCGCCTTGCCACGGCTTCTTTCAGAGCTTCCGGGAGATAACAATTCCAGCCGCGTGACTTTCTCGACCACAATTACTGATTGTGTCGTGGTTATTGACATGCCTTCTGCGTCGGTGATTGTTAGATTGACGCTGTATGTTCCGGCCCTATTGAACGATAACAGGGTAATTTGAGCGGCGTTATTACCATTCTTCGAGAACTTGACCGTAGCATCAGTCGGCGATTGAACAACTTGCCAAGTGTAGGTGAGTTTCTTTGCACCACCATCATCCGTGGCAACTGCCGAAAGCGGAATGCTCTTGCCGACCGTGGTGATCGTCGTATTACCATTCGAGTTGATGGGTGTAGTAATCGTTGGCGCAGCGTTGGCCGTCCTAGCATTCAGAGCCGGTGCAGAAGTCGGAGCGTTCAGTAGTAGCAGGCTTTGCTCTAACCCGCTAATCGTGCACATCATGCGATTCTCAAGTTGCTCAAGATTGATCGATCGCGGCTTGCGAGAGAGTTGTCCATTGCGATTGCGGCGATGGCTGGAGGTCATAG
Source organism: Planctomycetia bacterium (assembly GCA_043771575.1). Classification (GTDB taxonomy): domain Bacteria; phylum Planctomycetota; class Planctomycetia; order Pirellulales; family Pirellulaceae; genus Aureliella. Next base: position 2,819 of record JAYVHC010000470.1, on the reverse strand, counting down.
GAAGTCCCGATTTTTTGAATCGCGTTCGGTAAGAAAACGTCTCGAAGTGGACTCAGTGATGTAATCGATTCGGAGCGGGGTGGGGCAAGATACCGGTCCAAATTGGGTTGCATCTGAACCCTAGTGCGCCTTCGTTCTACGAGCAAGCGAAAAGATTTGAGAATCGTCAGATCAGCCTGTGGATCGCAAGGGAGCATGTCAAAATCGAAACTTGTCGAATTCTGCTAACACCCCAGCGACTTGCAACTGACCCTGCATAGACAGGAAGCAGGCAGCTAAATGACTGGGAATTGACTGCGAAATGACAACTTGCAAACAGTTAATCGCAATCCGCACAATCCATACAAGTGGCATAAACTTCCAGCGTGCGTTGGGTGTAGGGTGGGTTGAGGCACGAAACCCACCACCGTGCCATGGTCATCGATTTCCTGCTTGCCTGGTGGGTTTCGTACCTCAACCCACCCTACTCGCGACTCACCCAAGCCCACTACTCGGCTTTCTTACGAGTCGCCCGCGCGTGTCCAACCTTTCTTGACATTCTCCTCTTTCAGGGCGCCGTAGAGCGATTCAATCTGTTCAAAGGAGTTGCTGATGAGTACTTCACGTGCCAAAGCGTCTTTCCGGTTGGGGCTGAAGTCAGTGTAGTGCACGACATAGGCTGGGTACTCGTCACTGATAGTCTCTTTATTTGTCTTCAGCAACACGAACTTGCGAACCATCGTTTCGCCTTTGAGTTGTTTCGTGTAGACCTCGCGACGCATCACATTCGTCTTCGGTAAAGCAAATTCGCGAGCCTCGACATCAATTTGTGCAACTTCAACGCGATCGCTGACTTGCGCGATGCGGACATCAGCCGGATGAGCTTTTTTGTCTTCACGGACGCGAATAAACTGCGGTGAAATCACAGTCGCAAGCGGCAATCGACGCACTACTTGGTAGCCGGGTTTGTCGCCATTAGAAAAATCTAGCACCATGCGATTGATGGCACCGCCGCGAGTGTTCTGCGAGATGATGTCGAGGCAACTGATTTCGATCACCAAATCGGGTCGCACCATCTGGTACGCAACGTGGTCGGAGTTTACTTCTGCGTACTCGCTGTTGCCGTTCATCAGTCGATTCCGTGAAACCAATGACAACGGCGTCGAGCGTATGACGTGGTTTGACTTTGAACATGCCAGCTTCGTCGCTGCGCACGACCAAGCCTTCAGCGCCTTGTTGCTCGACCCATTCATCAAACTGTCGTTCAACTTCTGCGGGATCTTTCAGAAACTTGGCTTCGACAGGATGCGCTAGCGTACCGTCGCCAAAGAGCCCTTGAATCGTTGACCACGTCTCTGGAAAGTTCCCGCTGCTCGGCTCGCCGTCCAATGAGATGATATCAAAGATCGCAAACCGCAACCGCTCAAGATCCGCCAGCGATTGAGGTTGCCGCGTGACAGCGATCACATCCTGCACACGCGAACGGCGCTCTGCAGTCTCAACGTACAGTTCGCCAACGATGAGCGCTTGTGTGTGACCGGCAACCAGCAGTTGCTTGCGAATCTCCTCTTGCCATGGCATACCCATGCGCACCGTACCACCGGGATTGAGCGTGAAGACTTCACCCTCTCGATAAACCAACACAGTGAATTCACCATCCACTTTGCGGCTGACGTGATAGGTGGCGGCCGGCATTCGTTCGCGAATACTGGGGCGATCCAGCGGAATCATCTGGCCGCTAAGCCGCCGACGATAATCTTGAACCTGTGGCAGGATTCCTGGATCGGCCAACATGGTAGCGGAGCCTACCGAGTAGTTGCCAAGTTTCAATTCCATGCGAGCTTTATCGATCAATTGCGACTTAATCATGATGCAGCCTCCTCAGCGTTATGGTCGCTTTGCGCTTCAGCATCGAGCAGGTTTCGAACAACTTAATAGGAGCACTAAAGGACGAAGGCACGGGTACAACTTCTTTTCCATCTAAATCGACTGGCTTCAGTTGCGATTTGTCACACCAACACCCATCGGCGTCCAGCCATCCGAGCGCCGTCGAGCCGCGTCCAACCAGTGTCCGCCCGTCTTCGGCCAGGGTCGCCAAATCACAACGGCTCCCCAGGTCATCGACCACTTCCAGCTCCTTGTAACCGTACAATCGGCTGCGATCGATCTTGTTCATTTCGAGCGCCATCGACTTCTCGCCCAGCTGGAATACAAGTGGTCTGGCCAAAATAACAGCTCCAAAATACAGGTTTTGTCGATTTCCCCAAGTCTCAGCAAGAATAACTGGACGTACCGTCAAAATCCAAGCTTTTGTCTAGCAATCGACGGAAAACACACGAACCTGTTACAGATGTTCGGATTGGGGAATCTTTTATCTCCCGACACTGGCTTCAGCGCAAATTGAGAACCCTGCGCCGTTGCCCGGAAAGCAAAGATAGTGACAATACTCTGTGCGTCACGAGCACGCGGTGGAGGGCGGCCATCCAGAATTGGCAGCATTTTTATTGGTTGAGACTAAATCATGTTCGAGATAGTTGCGGCGGCACCTCCGGATCCGATCCTTGGATTGGGCGATGCGTTTCAAAAAGATCCGCGACCTGGAAAAATCAACTTAACGATCGGCGTCTATCGCGATGATGCCGGACGCACGCCGATTTTGAAAACCGTAAAACAAGCCGAAGCCAAGTTGCTGTCCGATGAAGTGACCAAGGGTTATCTGGGCATCGACGGACTAGCGGAATTCAATCGTTTGGCGAGTGAATTAACGATAGGCGGATTGGTTCCGGCCGAGCGCATTGCCGCTGCTCAAACACCGGGCGGAACCGGTGCGCTTAAAGTCG
>JAYVHC010000469.1:0-3811 GCA_043771575.1 Planctomycetia bacterium | reverse complement strand
CTGGGGCGAAGCGGCTGTGGTTTACCGCTAAACTGCCTATGCTAGCATGAAGAAAAATAGCTGAAAATTTGCTGCTTGTGCAAATTCGTTGACCAAATTCCCAACTTGTCTATAACGGCTGTGTTGGACGGGTAGTACCTCTAACGTCCCCCACTTAAATTAAACGGTCGTCCGGTTTAGTTGGAGTCAGCAACGGTCGCGGATCGTTGGCGCCCCCAAAAGCTCGGCAGGAGCCTCGCTCTCCCGACCGGTGTTTTCATTAGTCAAAACGCAAACAACGATGTTTAGAGCTGTGGCGTCGCCGTCCCGTTTTTGCCTGCGAATCAAGCGAGATTTAATAATCCAAACCAGCGGCCTCTAGAGCCTGTACTCCCACAGACCTACGCTCGTTATCGCCAGTCGCTGCCCGGGAAAACAGCAAACGGATCCGCTTCCTCGTCATCCTCCGCTGTCGGTACGCCAGATTCGGCAAGAGGCGCCAAAGAAGCATGATCGAGCAAGTCCGACGGCGGCAAATCGACAGGCACATTTGCAATCTGAGCCGCAATCAAAAAGTTTCGAAGAAGTTGGAAACCGCTACGCGTCAAAATGGATTCGGGGTGAAATTGCATACCAAATACCGGCAGACACTCATGCTCCAACGCCATTACCTCGCGTTCGTCCGACCATGCGGTCACTCGTAAACCGCGAGGCTGGGTGGTTGGATCGGCGACGAGCGAATGGTATCGCGCAGCGGAAAACGGATTCTCTAGCCCCGTAAACAGTTTGGAATCGGCAAATCGAACCTGCGACGCGCGCCCATGAATGGGCATTTTGGCTCTTACGATGCAACCGCCGAGTGCTTGCCAAATGGCTTGATGCCCTAAACAAACACCCAGCATGGGCACATGCTCGTAAAACCGCCGAATTAATTCGAGGCACACGCCCGCTTGATCTGGACTTCTTGGGCCGGGTGAAATGACGATCGCTTCGTAATCGGCGATGGCGGGATCGTCCAAGTCCAATTGATCGTTGCGCAACACAGCGACCTGTTGTCCCAAGCGGACCAAATAGCGCCGAAGGTTGTAAACAAAGCTGTCGTAGTTATCGACCAGCAGAATCATGTCCGCAGGCTCACTTTTTGCTGGGCCATCAGTCGAATCAGCTCGCGACAAAAGTCGGGAAGATCGTCCGGCTTGCGACTACTGATTGAGTTGCGATCCACTACCACTGCAGCATTTTCAAAGATCGCACCCGCGTTGATTAAATCGTCTTTGATGCCAGGCGACCCAGTGACGCGCACGCCACGATAGATGCCCGCTGAGATGGGAATCCAACCGCCGTGACAGATCGCTGCAACCGGTTTGCCCGCTTGGAAGAACTGGCGAACCAATTCCAATACTTTCGCATCGCGTCGCAATTTATCTGGCATGAATCCGCCCGGAACCACGAGTGCATCGAAATCGGTGGTCTGCATATCCGCAATGCATGCGTCCGACACGCAAGGATAACCGTTCTTCCCCGCATAAGTCCGGCCCGCTTCATCGCCCGCAACCACTACCCGAGCGCCGGCTTCAATCAGCCGCAATTTCGGATACCACAATTCCAAGTCCTCGTAGATATCCCCAGTGAACATTAACACACTTTGACCAGCCAGAGGTAACCATTCGCTTGTCATCGATTCTGCACTCTACTTTTGGAGGTGTTTTACTATGAACTGGGGTTAGCGTACGAGGACATCAACTGAGGCTGCAGCCCAGTAGACACCATGAAAAACCAAAGCCTTTGTGTTCGTCAATGTTAGTGGGTGCTTCCTGGGCTTAATTGTGGTTGAGTTTGCTAGCATTCGCATTTGCGCGTATTGTAAGTCCATGTGGCTCGTTTGGCGATCCCTTTTCGGACGTCGCATCGATCTCCCGACCGCGCTCAGACAAAGAAACTGACGGTCTCAACGGCTGCACTTCAAGAAACGACGAACTGCGCCCCCTTCCGAATCTACCCGGTCGATTTGTCTTTACACTCCAGCTCGATATGGTGTACGCTGTGGTGCGCAAATAGGTGAGTGCACGCATTGGAGGGTGGGTTATGAATGGAATCAGATTATTGCTGCTGTTGGCGGCTGCGGCCCAAGTGGAACCGGGTACGGAGCGCGATTACGGCTGGTCCGTCAACAAAGAAGACGGCGTGCTTGAGTACATCGTGCAGATCAACACCGACGAAGTGCGCGCCATGGAGCAGCGCAGTGTTAAGTATCCCAACGGACAAGAAAACGTTAGCAACATGCCACGCGAGTTAGTAGGTCGTGCAACGCGGGTTGTAACGCGCGTCGGCAATGAAATCCTCCCGCGCGAACCCAGTTTGCAAGAATTGGAACGAACTCCGCGGTTGTTTGAACAACCCACTGCCAGTGCGACAGCCTTGCTCGGCCCAGGCCGCTTGCAGGAGCTTGAATCCAATGTGCACAATATCCAAGGGTCAGCACCTGCCTTGCCCGAATTTCCCAATGGACTCGGGGGCGCGCAAGGCCAAACGGGTGTTGGGAACGATCGTTTCGGTCAAGCGACAAACACATTGCGCGACGATCTCAAGGAAAGCCTAAGCGATGCGCTTCCCGATTCAAAAATGCTTGCGCAGAATCTAAGTAATAACCAATCTGGCGCCAATGGTTTTCTCAACGATACCCGTGGCGCGGCAGCGGGTGCGAGTTCCAGGTTCAATAACACGGCCCAGCCCGCCGTTGCCAACCCAGCTGCAAATCCGCCCGCAAACCCACCCAGCAGCATGCCTGCCTTTCCACCCACCACCGGCGGCAACTCAACCCTCGCCAATCCCTATCCAGGGTCGACGAACAGTAAGAATCTTGGCCTCGGCAACGGCACACAACTTGGTAGCAACCCATCTGCGTTAAACTACCCTGATCCACGCCTCAATCCACCATCGCTTAACAGCCCACTTCCACAGCAGCAGACGCCATCTTCGGGATTTGGCACGACGCCCGGACTCGCTAATCGCCCATCCAATAATTGGGCCGCCACATCGAATCCTGCGCCAGCAACTTACGATCCAAGATTGTCGCAGCCCTATGACAGTTACGCGGGTACGCCGAATTACTCACCCAGTTACACACCCGCCCCAAATCCAGGCACTTACCCGTTACATGTAGCGACGAACGCACCCACTCCCGCGTTTACGAATAACTCACCACAAACCGGAAGACAGCAACAAACTACTACAGGTGGAGGCGTCGCTGATCCTCCGAATTCTGCCAGCGGAGGGCAAATCACCGCAACCAACGTCGATGGCATTTTGCAGGTGCTTTTTTTGCTTTCGCTGGTGGTAAATTTCTACCTCGGCATTCTGATCCGCAAGCTGTTGATACGGTATCGATCGCTGCTAACCAACGTCCGCAGCCAAACCGCTTATACTTAGTCCCACCATCCTACTGCTATGCACCACTTTATTCCTGGGGTGGCACGCTTTGAGGCTTTGAGAAGGGCGTGCTAGTAGCCCCACTTCCGCAACTAGTTGGGTAGATTCGCAGAGAATTAAAGATACTTCTCGCTGAACGCCCCACGCATGCCGGGGGTCCGCAGTTTGTCGTCATGCAAAGACTTTGTCTTTTGAGCCTGAGGCGCTCGCCGATCTCCAAAATCGTTTAATCGGAAATCGGCTAGCGCCTGAGGCTGGGCTGTTAAAAACTGGGGTTGTGGCGGGTTAACCTTGCGCAAAAAAATTCCTAACGCTAGAGCCCGGAGCGACGGCAAATCTATGCCGGTGGCGGAAAAGAACGTCCCGCTTAGAAGTTTTAACTGCAGTAGCCACGCTCTGGCGA
>JAYVHC010000468.1:0-4587 GCA_043771575.1 Planctomycetia bacterium | reverse complement strand
GCGAACGCTAAGTTCAGAATGCTTTGAAGCATGACTTGAGAGTATTAGAAAACTCTAGAATTCCCTACCCTGTTTATTTTCGATGGTGTTTGTGCCCCTTAGTCTTGCGCACCCGAGCGCAATGGGCCTCTTGAGATTCGCTCTGCACAACCAAGTGCAAATTTCCATTCGTTGCCGCAGATTCGGGGTTTGTTGACGTCAATAATGAAGTCGAGCGGGCGAATACGCTGAAGTCGTAACAGGTTATGCGAGCCCAGCTATTCATTTGCAGCGCTAAGCGTTAGCCTATTGTTGGAGTGCAGGCTCTAGCCGCCGATTTGTGATGAACCCAAGGCGGCTAAAGCCTGTACTTCGGCGGAAACGTAACAAACTGCGATCTGCACCTGTGACAACGATTTCGGCTGGTAGCGATTAATGCGGTTCGCTAAAAACCGCTTCCCAAGAAACAATTGAGTTGTGTGAGTCTGCGCGGCAGATTTTGACTCGGCTTACTTAGACGGTGTCCCTTCAGGAGAAACACATGCGGCGATTCCCTACTTTTTCTGCAGCTCTTGCCGGAATTGCTCTGGCATTAGGACTTGCGAACTCGGTGGCTTGTGCCCAGGACAAAGCCACAGCAACCGCCAAGCCAACTGCGGCAGCGGCCAAAGCTGGCGGACCCGTGGCGATGTTGTCAATCACCAACTTGGATCGCTTGCTTAGCGACGTGTCCTATATGTTGCGAGCGTGCAACGTTCCGGAAGTCGGCGGGTTAGTAAGTGTGATGGCGAATCAATATACACAAGGCCTGGATCGGACACGACCGCTCGGTCTGTCGGTTTCCATGGACGGCGAAACACCGGTTCCAGTTGGCTTTCTACCTGTTTCGGATCGCGCAGCCTTTTTTGACTCGTTGGCCGCCATCGGCGTGGAACCCGACGACCTCGGCGATGGCTTGTTTGAAATTTCCGCTGGTGGCAATGCAATTTTCGTCAAGGACGCAAATGGTTGGCTGTATATCTCTCAAACGGAAGAAGCGCTCGACAAAGTGCCAGCCGATCCCGCAGCCGGGCTGGGCGATTTGCCAAAGAGATATGACTTGGCTGTGAAAGTGAATTTGCAAGCGCTACCGACCGAGATGGTCGACATGATGACCGAGCAAATTCGCGGTGGCTTCGAACGTGGAATGGCAGAGCAAGGTGATCGAACTGAAGAAGAAGTGAAAAGAGCGCGTGAATTAGGTGAGGCTTCGTTGGCTCAACTCGAGCAATCGATTCGCGATACCGAACAATTAATTTTTGGTTGGGCCATTGATGTAGAAGGTCAGAAGACTTTCATAGACGGTGCCGCTCAGTTCGTTTCCGGTAGCAAATTGGCCGCTCAAGCGGATACTGCCAAGAACATGAAGACCGCCTTCTCTGCATTTAGGTTGCCGCAGCCCGCCGTTTCGTTTCGCAGCACTTCAATCGTCGCTGACTCGGACAAAGCTGTCATTAAAAACAGCCTAAATACCTCTCTTCAACAAATTGAAGACCGTATCAGCAACCAGATCAACAACTCGCAAGCCAGCGAAGCAGTGGTCAAATTGGTCAAGCAGCTCGGCAAACTCTTTGAGCAAACCATCGATGAGGGAACCCTCGATGGTTCACTGTCGGCAAGTGTTAGTGGAGACGCATTGAAGGTTCTGGTCGGCGGTCGAGTTGCTGACGGCGAGGCTTTGGCACAAGCCGTTCAGGACGCCGTCAAGGACCTCAGCGGATTCGCGGAAGTACCGAAATTCGAATTTGGATACGAGACTTATGGTGGTATGACACTACATCGCACCAGTGTGCCTATCAACACCAGTGATCGTACGGTGCAAAAAGTTTTCGGTGACAATCTTAAACTGACCATTGGTACTGGTGACAAAGCTTTCGCTCTGTCACTTGATGCTGCGGGTGACGCTTCGTTGAAGGCCGCAATCGACGCGATGAAGAAGGCTCCTTCCGTGGCAGCAACGCCACTAGAAGGTGTGATCGAAATCGGTCAAATCGTTGAGTACGCTCAATCGGTCTCACCCAATTCGATGCTCGATATCGTACTGCAGTCGATCAAGGATTACGCAGGCAAGGACAAAGTGCTTGTTAACGGCAACGTGGTTCCTCGCGGAATGGTTTATCGCTTGTCGATCGACGAAGGTGTCCTCCGTGCGGCTGGCGCTGTCGCTAAAGCCGGTGGTCAAAACAATGGCGGCTTCTAAGCTGATAGCCTCAAGAGTCGAATAGCAACTCATTTGAAAACTCCTTGCAGCAACCTGCAAGGAGTTTTTTTAATGGGGCACACTCTGGCTGCTCCATATATAACTTTGGGGTGGCACGCAACGCCGTTAACCCTAATTCGATGGAGAGGGCAGGGTGGCACGTCCTTAAGAGGCGAGTAATGCGAGCCTCGAAGGGCGTGGTTCAAGTGTGCTCAATGGGCAGCAATCCGCCGTAATCTTCAACGGAACCGGCCACCCACTTCGAGAGGGTTAACGGGTGCGACCCGCGCAGTTGCTCCGCGACTCTCGCTTGACTATACGTTGTACCTGGGACTTGCGTCGCAGGCTTTAGCGTGCCTGCGCTCCGCAATTGAAAATCTGATTGGCTAAAGCGAGTAAGCACGTTCCTCATGCTCGGTTAAGTCCAGCCCCTGCTGCTCGGCAGAACCTTGAACACGCAAACCTAAGGCAAAATAAATACACTTCAAAATTACGATGGTCGCTACAATTGAGTAGATCGCGGTGATGACAATTGCACTCAATTGAACCATCAGTTGTCGTCCGATTTCTAAGTCGGCTTTGACGCCGCCGAGGGAACTCGCCGCAAACACTGCGACCATCAGTGTTCCTACGATGCCCCCGACCCCATGCACGCCAAAAACGTCCAATGAATCGTCGTAACCGAAGCGTTTTTTGAGCGTTGTCGAACACACGAAACAAGCCACACCCGAAACGGCACCGATGGCGATCGCCCCCAGCGGTCCGACGTAGCCCGCTGCTGGTGTTATTGCTGCCAATCCGGCGATCGAACCCGTAGCAGTTCCTAATACACCTGGCTTGCCAAGCTTGATCCATTCAATGGCCATCCAAACAACCGTGGCTGTGCAGGCTGAGATGTGAGTGACGAGCAGCGCCGAAGCAGCCGTTCCGTTGGCGGCTAGTGCACTGCCGGCGTTAAAGCCGAACCAACCGACCCACAGCATGGCTGTCCCGGTGAAGGTCATGGTCATGTTGTGGGGTGGCACGCGCGACGTTGGGTAACCCGCTCGAGGACCGACCATGATACACGCCACGAGCGCCGAACAACCGGCGGTGATATGTACCACAATTCCACCAGCAAAATCCATGACTCCCCAGTCGGCAAATAGGCCGCCATCCCCCGCCCAAGTCATATGGCAAATCGGTACATAAACGATCAGCAACCATAAGGATGAAAACCAAAGCACCGCTGAGAATCGCATGCGTTCGGCAAACGCGCCGATCATCAAAGCAGGGGTGATGATTGCGAAAGTCATTTGATAACTTGCGAACAGCATTTCCGGAATCGAGCCTTTCAATGTGTCGGGCGTGATCGATACGAGCCCGAAACGCGCTAGTCCACCAATGAAGGAATGTAGATTGATGCTCCCTTTGCTCATACCCGTCGAGTCAAAAGCCAAACTGTATCCGCAAATAACCCAAATCAAGCTGAGCACGGCCGTCAACGACAAACACTGCATCAACAGACTGAGCACATTCCTCGACCGTACCAAGCCACCGTAGAAAAGTGCCAGGCCTGGAATCGTCATGAACAGCACCAGGGCTGTCGACGTAAGAACCCAGGCCGTATCCCCCGCGCTGAAGGTCGCTTCTTGAGCGCAGGCTCGCTTCGGGGATAGGATCAAAAACGACCCAACAAGTAGCAAAAGTGCGCGCGCCGATACGAGCTTACTAAAACCAGTCATAGAGTTCTCGAGAGGAAAGAGTCTACGGATTCAACTTAAGCGATTTCGGCAATTGTTTCCCAGCTGTTTTCGAACGGATGCAAGGAACCTAAATTGCCGCATGGGCAGATTATGCCCACCACCGTCGCGAGAGTAAACGCAACTTGGCCGCAACTGGGAAAAAATAACCTTTTGGCACTCAATCCCGGTGCCTGACGGCGTGTACTACATGGGATACATGGGATGATTGGAAAAATCCATGCTTTCGCAAGCACCCCATCAGATTGCCACTAAGATATAGCAGGGCAAGCATCGGCTAAAAGTTTGTGGCTACAATAAATGTCCTCATGATATTTATAACGAGAACCCAACTTTGTCCAACGTCGCTCAAATCTTAAGGCAAATTGATTCTGGCGATCCGTCGGCATCGGAGCATTTGTTGCCGTTGGTTTATGACGAATTGCGCCAGTTAGCGTCTCGCTTATTGGCACAGGAATCGCCGGGGCAAACACTGCAGCCGACAGCCCTCGTTCACGAAGCGTATGTTCGGCTGACCGGCAAACAGGGGCAGGAAGCAAGCTGGGCAAACCGTGGCCATTTTTTCATGGCCGCAGCGGAGGCCATGCGCAGGCTGCTTATTGAGAAAGCCCGTCGCAAGAAGCGTTT
>JAYVHC010000467.1:0-2197 GCA_043771575.1 Planctomycetia bacterium | reverse complement strand
ACTCCCCAATAGTCCTCCATGCGGCCGCCACAACTGTAAAGAAAGTTGATTCCTTTCGCGCAGTCCAGCGAACTGCCGCCACCGAGTCCGATGAGCAGGTCAGGCCTAAATTGCCGAGCGACTTGCAACCCTGCGTCCACTTCTGCGGTCGACGGATTCTCTTTAACTCCATGAAAAGCGGCGACTTGCACGCCAGCCGCCTCAAGCGATTCAACGCCGCGACCAAAATGCCCGGCAGCAACAACGCCAGCATCACTGACCACCAGCGCTCTACTGCCCCCCAGTTCGCGCGCAACCGCACCCAGTCGAGCAATCTCGCCGCTGCCAAAGACGAGACGCGTCCGATGTTCAAAATCCACTTTTTCCATTGAGGGCTTTCGCAAACGGCGGGCGGGAAGCGGGAGCTTAGCCTTTTTCGGCTACGCTGGATTATATCTGAACCTGACTAGCTCTCCCACCGCCAGCAAAGACTCTCCCACGTTTGGTTTACACTTTCGCCAACGACGGAACTTCAAAACCTGGCCGATTATTGTCTTTCAGCAAAGCGTTGGCTGCTTCGGCATGTTCGCCCGTGTGCCGCTCGGTCGCCGGATCGAACGTTAGCCAGGGGCCAACGACGTACTTGGAGCCATCAACGGGGACTCCGACCCCTTCAGCCATGATGGCGTGCAGCCGACCAAAATGCTCTGCCGCGTCGGCGTTGTCACCAAATCGACCTGCCTTTACATTAAAGGGGACTTCGGTACCCAAGCGATAGGAATTGTTGATCAAGTGTCCAAGCACGCATCCGTAATGCGCGTCCGCGGCGTTGCCGTTGGCCATCTGCGGATCATTCGCGCGACAAGCTGCAATGAAAGCACCCCAATTGCCACCCGGTGTAACCTTCCCCGGCGCGACGTTTACCTGATCGCCAGAGTTGCTTCCCTTGGCAAAGTACTTGCCGCCTACTATGCGACCGCCATCTTCGAAGTAGTATTCGTTTTCCACTTGGCGCTTGTAGCCATCGTAATTCACATTGCGAACGTTGAAGAATACCTGCTGGCCGTTCGGATATTCAGCAATACCGAACATGGTGTTCGGCGTTTCGCCCTGATCGTTCCACATGAATCGACCACCGATTGCCATCGCACGTACCGGATGTGTTTGGTCAGGCGCAATCGCCCAGCGAGCGATATCGAGTTGATGTGTCCCTTGATTGTTCAAGTCGCCGTTGCCAGTCTTCCAGAACCAGTGCCAGTTGTAGTGCACATAATTCGCATGAAATTCCTTCACGTCAGCTGGACCACGCCATAGATTCCAATCCAAATTGGTCGGCGGTTCAGTGACGGGTTTGAAGCCGATGCTACCACGCTCCTTGCAGCAGTATCCGTACGAGATCTTCAGCTTGCCAAACTTGCCCGCATTGATCGCTTCATGCAAGCCAGCGATCTCCGCACTGCTACGGCTCTGCGTACCATGCTGAACCACGACGCCGTATTTCTTTTGAGCCTCCATTGCAATGCGACCTTCGGCCACATCATGACTCATCGGCTTTTCAACATACACATGCTTGCCCGCCTGCGCTCCCCAGATGGTCATCAACGAATGCCAATGATTCGGAGTCGCAATCGAGATCGCATCCAGCGTCTTGTCTTCCAACGCGCGACGCACATCAGCCACACCTTCGGGGTTTGATTTGCCACCAGATTTTTCTTTGACAATTTTGATGCCCGATGCTAGCGCGCGCTCATCGGGATCGATTACCCAAGCGATTTCAACGTTCTCCTGATTTAGCCATCCGTCGATGTGACTTTGCCCGCGCCCATTCAAACCCGCCACCGCGATCCGCAGCCGATCGTTGGCTCCGATCACACGCGCTGACGCCTTCCGTCCAGTCATCAGCAGTGCCGCCCCCGCACCGCCAGCTAGCAACAACTTCCGACGGCTCAGTTCAAGGTTTCTAATCGTTTTTTGCGAATGAATTGGCAGTGTCATAATCGTGAAACTCCTTGGGTGGGATTGAAAAGGCAGACTCGTATTATACACTCCCCATCCGGGTAAGCGGCCTACCGCTGGTGGTGACGTTGGGAAGCATTCTCGCAATTTGGTACTGGGGCGTTGTGAGCCGCTGGCGTTAGCCCGGATATTGCACGCGTATGTTTTTCGCATTTCCTTGGCGTTGCTAGCACAATAGGTAGACCTGAGAAACTTTTGCTAG
>JAYVHC010000466.1:0-7905 GCA_043771575.1 Planctomycetia bacterium | reverse complement strand
AAACCGCACAACGAAGTCACGTGGTGGCGATGGATATGGAAAGCCAAACGGGTGCCGGGCGTTGTGCTGCTTTTTCAGAATTCCAATCACACGGGTTTCAATATCTAGGGTGATCGGCGAATGCAACTTAGTGCCATCACCTGTGCCTCATTTGTAATCTTGGCTTTTGTGGCTGCCGGATTCGTGCAAACCTTTTGGCTCCGAAGCGAACTGTCGAAGCGATTTTCAGCGCCGATTGATGGAGGACGAGTCTTTCGCAAAAGGCGAATTTTTGGCGACAACAAAACGTGGCGAGGGTTCATCGCGATCGTACCAGCGGTCGCACTAGCGTTCGTGGCGTTTCGAGTTTTGTTTGCCATCTTGCCGGGCAATCTTCTGGACGGACTATGGCCGCTCTCGATCTTGCATTATGCAGCTTTGGGATGCTTCGTCGGTATGGGATTTATGTTGGGAGAGTTGCCAAATTCGTTCGTCAAACGCCAATTCGATATTCCACCTGGCGGGCAGCCTATGCAGCCATCTTCTCGTCGATTGGGATTCCTCGTTGATCGTTTCGACTCGATTATGGGCGGCATGTTATGCTTGGTTTGCGCCGTGCCTGTTCCGATCGCGACTTATTTTTACATTCTGTTACTAGGCCCGGTCATTCACCTTGCATTCAATGTGTTGCTGTATCGACTGGGTGTAAAGAGTCGGCTAGGCTAAATATGAAGACATTTACTTCAATCACACAGGGTACCCCTAACGGTGCATTTCTGTGCCAACTTGAGGATGCTCGTCGCGCCGATGGGGTGGGAGGCAAAGCCGCCAATCTCGGCGAGATGCTCAGCCAAGCGATTGCGGTACCGCCTGGGTTCGTGGTTACCAACGTAGCCTTCCAGTTGTTCTTGGACCACAATGCGTTGCGCTACCCAATCGAAATCGCGTTGGCGGGATTGGAACCCGAGTTGGTATCGGTCAACGCCGCGTCCGAGGCGATTCGACAACGGATTCTGGCGGCCGAAATTCCAGTCAGCATTTTAGACTGTATTCGTGAAATGGTGTCGGAGAAATTGCCGGGTGCTGCACTGGCGGTGCGCAGTTCAGCAATCGGTGAAGATTCGCACCAAGCCGCCTTTGCAGGGCAGTTGGATTCTTTCCTCAACGTCGACGCTGGGGAGTCTTTAAGCGAAGCGTTGTTGGCTTGCTGGGCATCGTATTGGTCGCCGCGAGTATTGTTCTACCAGCTTTCCAAAGGTGTCTTTCTGAAGGGTATGGGCGTCGTAATTCAAGAGCTCGTCGACTCGCAAGCTTCCGGCATACTTTTCACGCGTAGCCCAGATCCCACGGTCGCGCGGCCTGATGTTTTGGTGCTCGAATATTGTGCGGGGTTCGGAGATCGGCTAGCAAGCGGAGATCTGAACCCTGGCCGGATTTTCATTGATCGGAATGATCTTCAGTGGCAAGAACTAGCGGCTCCAGAACAATTATCTGATTGCGGTCCAATCCGCCACATTGTAACGCAGCAGATTGAACACCTTGCGAAGGCGGCCTTAAAATTGGAACGTTATTTCGGTTGTCCCCAGGACCTCGAGTTCACGATCGATCGCCTGGGACACCTCTATGTAGTTCAAACGCGTCCCATCACGGTAGGCTGGACGGAGGGGCCGAATAGCGAGCAAGGACATAACCAGCATTCCGCTTCGGCCAATGTATTGTGGTCCAATGCCAACGTGAACGAAAACTATCCCGAGCCAATCTCGCCGCTGTTGTATTCGATCGCTTCGGCCGGTTATTACAACTATTTCCGAAACCTTGCTCTGGCGCTTGGCTTTGACCGACAAAGAGTGGCGAGTATGGAATATCCTCTTCGCAACGTGATCGGCGTTCATGGTGCGCGCATGTATTACAACTTGACCAATATACATTCTCTGCTGCGCATGGCTCCATGTGGCGAAACCTTGGCCCAATGGTTTAATGATTTTGTCGGAATTGATCAACCGCCGAGTGAGGAGAATGAAACGCTGCTGAAAACTGTCAAGACGGGTCGTGTGTCGAGGTCGTGCGAGCTATGCCGCACAGCCGTGAAGTCATCATGGCAATTTCTGTTCCTCACCAAAAGGGTCGCGAAGTTCGAACGCGTGGTGGACGAATTTGCCGCCAGTGTTGAATCCGGCGCACTCGCATCAATGTCATTAGGCGGTCTCTTGGATCGGCTTCGCGGGTTCATCGAAATTCGCAACCATCAATGGACCAATGCGTCACTGGCTGATATGGCCGCGATGGTCAGCTATGGTTTACTCAAGCGATTGCTGCGGGGCGAGTTTCAGGACGCGGATCAAGCCGG
Organism: Planctomycetia bacterium; assembly: GCA_043771575.1. Taxonomy (GTDB): domain Bacteria; phylum Planctomycetota; class Planctomycetia; order Pirellulales; family Pirellulaceae; genus Aureliella. The sequence continues at coordinate 5,579 of JAYVHC010000466.1, read as the reverse complement.
AATGCATAATTCCCTCTTAAAGGGTCTTCGCGACGTCGTCAGTGGACAACCCATTATCGAATTATGGCACCTTTCGCGGATAGTTACCAAGACCCCTGAGCTTCGGGCCTTGTTGGCATCGGGAGGCGATCGGCGAATCCTCCAAACGGTACACGACAGCCCAAAATTTGCCGACTTTCGGATCGCCTTGGATCTGTTTATTGCGAAATGGGGGTTTCGATGCTCTGGCGAACTGATGTTGACGGTTGCAAGTTTTCAAGAGCAGCCGGAATCGCTGCTTGAGATACTGCGTGCCTATGTAGAGCTACCAGATGATTCGCCGCCGACGGAGCAACTAAATCGCCAAGCCGCTGATCGAGAATCCGAGACTGCGCGAATTGTGACAGAATTGAAACGACGAAAAATTGTCTGGAAATTGCCTTGGCCAACCAAAGCGACGCTGCTGAAAATGGTGTTGAAAGGCTGCCATAGGTCAATTGCATTGCGAGAGCGAGCCAGGCTGAAACAAGCGCTTCTGTACAGTTGCTGTCGCCGTCTCGCGCTGGCCATTGGGAGCCAGCTGGTCAAACGCGACATGTTATCGGATCGCAATCACATCTTCCTTTTCACGTACCATGAAATTGATGCTCTACTTGCTGGCTCGGCCATGTTTCCGCACCTTACGAAGGAACTAGCTGAGCTTAGGAGATCTGGGCACCTGCAGTTGTCCGGCATGCAGCCCAGTGATGTGTTCGTTCTACCATGTGGAATGTACTTGCCAACAACACTACAGAATCATAGCGCACACAGCAGTGCCGAATTAAAAAACGCCGCATCTGAACTCGTAGGGGTTGGTGCCTGCGGCGGGCGTGTGACGGCGCCGGCGGCGATTTTGCATGACATTTCGGAGTGTCGTAAATTGAACAAGGGAGATGTGCTGGTGACTCGCCAGACAGATCCCGGGTGGGGGCCGGTTTTCTTTTTGATCAAGGGACTCGTGATGGAAAGAGGTGGCATGCTTTCTCACGGAGCCATTTTGGCGCGCGAGTACGGAATTCCGACGGTAGTCGGCGTCCAAAATGCCACCATCCAAATTCGCATGGGCCAACGCATAGTAGTCAACGGAGATCGCGGTGTTGTACAACTCGTCGACTAAAGTGCTTCTACGTTATCAGAAAACCCGAATCCCTTGGGTCATCTTCGCTCCGTTAGCGTTGTTTCTGTGTGTTGCCAGCGCGACCGGCCGGTGGCCACTTGACGCTGCAGCGTGGTGCCTAAACTGGGGCATGGCACTTAGTCTGGTAGTTCAGTTCCGGCTCTGGGACGATCTAGCGGATGTAGGGAGCGACCGACTCATTCACCCCGGACGCGTTTTATGTCAGTCGAAGTCCCTCCAAATATTCTGGGGCATCCTCGGGTTGCTACTGATAGTAAATGCGCTCTTGAGTGCTTCATTCAAATCAACTCACTCCCTGGGAGTGTTCCTAATTCTCAACGTGTCGTACTTAATGTGGTATTCAATACTTCGAAAGTTGACCAGCAATAGGATCGTCTCACATTCGATTGTGCTCGCCAAATATCCGGTGTTTGTCTATCTGCTGAGCGGGCCGCATTCTGCTGAGCGAGCAGGCTTGCAGCTCGGTTACGGCATGGTGGTTACCTTTCTTTGCTTTTGCGCCTATGAGTTGCAACACGACCAGCGACTGCGTGCCACACACCACGCTACAAGCCTGCTAGCGTACGAGTTTTTCGCCCTAGTGCTGGTCGCAATTTCAATGCTGTTCGAGTTGCTCAGTAACGCGTCAAGCCTAGCCTTCATACAAGCTGGATTGACGGTGGTAGGAAGTGTTGTTCTGGCGTATTTGTGGCAACGAAATCGCGTACGGGATGCTCCAGGGTTGCGGCATTTTGGCGTTTTCTTCGTAGCATTCGCTTGGTTGCTAAACTTCGCATGGGCGGTTGCGGGGCCATTGGATCCACCACGGGCAGGCTCGCCCTCGACATCGCATGTCAAAATAGATCCTATAGGCACAATCATATGAAACAAGCCACGATGAAAGCTCAGCCCGCAGAGCGTATGTTCGAAGCCATCGCGTGTTATTTTTGCGGCGAGGAGTCGCACCGCCCATTCTTGATCGCGCAAGACGATTTGACAGGTAAGCCGGGCAGCTTTTCCTTTGTTACCTGCAATGGCTGCGGCTTGGTCTATCAGAACCCGCGTATTGATGTAGCCAACATCAAAGCGTACTACGACGAAGAGTACATTGCCCATCGCAAGAAACAGGACTGGGGAATGCTGACGTGGTTTTATAACCATGCCATGGGAAAGCACGACCGCGAGAAGGACAAACTAATTAGCAAGTACGTCAAATTGGGTGCGGGCTCAAACGTGCTCGACGTCGGCTGTGGAGCAGCCACGTTTTTGCTGCGATTAAAGGACAGAAACGGGGTGAGTGCAACCGGAGTTGACTTCAAGGACTTGTCGCATCTGCCTGGGTTCGACAGGATCAATTTCCACTGCGGTCTATTTTACGAGCAAAACTTTGGCGATCTGCGTTTTGACTTGATCAGCATGTGGCACTTTCTAGAACACGACTATGATCCAATGCAGACACTGGCTTTAGGGCGTGACTATCTGTCCGATCAGGGGCGAATGATTATCGAAGTGCCGCGGCTGGATTGCGTGTCGTTCAAGATGTACGGCAATCGCTGGGCGGGACTGCAAGCGCCCCAACACACCGTGCTTTACGATCGAAAGATGCTTATTCAATGTGTTGAAAAGGCTGGCTTGGAAGTAGTTGACTACCTCCCCTACGGCGCTTTCCCTGCTTATTTCTACCTCTTTGCTGGTGTCGCGTTCAAACTGCGCCAGGGTAAGGGCTTGAATTTCTCAAGGGCAATCTATCCTTATTTCTTGGGACAACTGTTGTTAAGTCCAGTGTTGTTGTTCGAACGCCGCTTGAATCTGGCCATGAAGACCATCGTTTGTAAGAGGGCTTCATGACCGAACCCAACACTGCGTTGCTTACCATTGTCAGCCGTTGTCGCGCCGTCGCGCAATTTGTCGCGGGCTTTAGTGTAATGACTATTGGTTCGCTCCTGGCTTTGGGGGTTTCCGTTTGCACCCTGTTTCAATGTCGCGATTTCTGCGCGACCTACATTATCGCTCCAACAGCTCGAATCGTTTTGCGGATCGGCCGCGTACAGTTTGTCGTACATAACCCAGAGCACCTGCGCAAGCAACAGACCGTTTTCATTGCTAACCATGCTTCAACCTTGGATGTATTCATTTTGACTGCCATGGCGCTGCCCAATACACGCTTTTTCTTGTCTGGCCACTTGCGCAAGAAATTTCCGCCGCTGGGCTTACTGGGATATCTGGCCGGCGTGTTTTGGACTGTGCCCCAGAGTTTCCCCCTGCGTCGCACTGAGATTTTCAAGCGGGCCGAGCGAGTACTGAAGCGGACTGGCGAGTCAGTCTTCCTGAGTCCAGAGGGAAATAAGGGCAGCATTGGAAAAATCGCTCCATTTAACAAGGGCGCTTTTCATCTGGCGACCAATTTGGCAGCACCGATAGTTCCGATGTACTTTTCGATACCTGCCGCGATTCACCCGGGTTGGGGATACAATTTTCGCCCTGGCTGTGTGAACGTCTACGTACAACCGCCCGTGGCTACCGACACCTGGACTCTTGAGGAACTCGATTCCAATCGGCAGAAGATGCACGCGTATTTCATGCAGTTACAAGATCGATACCAGGTTTGAAGTTGAACAAGGAATATCGTGTTATGCAAACGCAAGAATTCACGTCTTTGGTGCACATGCTCCTTCATCGTGCGCAACATCAACCAGATCATCTGGCGTATACCTTTCTAGTCGACGGAACAATACAGAGCGACTCGCTGACGTATGGTCAGCTCGATCGACAAAGCCGCGAGATCGCTGTCATGCTCGATCGAATTCTCAAGCCTGGGGAGCGAGCGTTTCTGATGTATCCGCCTGGGTTGGATTTCATTTCTGCGTTTTTTGGCTGTCTTTACGCTGGAGTAATTGCTGTTCCGGCTTATCCGCCACAACCAAGCCGACCCGAGCAAAGCTTGCCTCGCCTGCAGGCGATTCTTAGTGAGTCAGGTTCTGGAGCCGTACTTTGCAAGGAAGACTTCATTGAGAAATACTCGACGCTCTTCCAGGCTTCTCCAGAACTTTCTCGTTACCCGCTTTTGGCGACTGACCACTATGGTCTCGAATCCATTGAGCGCTGGAGCTTGCCGCATTGCACTCCGAAAATGCTGGCCTTTCTTCAGTATACCTCCGGTTCGACTGCTGCACCCAAAGGAGTCGCCGTGAGCCATGCCAATATCCTCCACAACCTCGCCTACATTCAGCATGTCTCGTTTCATGACACGCAAAACGTCCTGGTCTCTTGGCTGCCGACCTATCACGACATGGGGCTGTTTGCCGGGGTGTTGTTTCCGCTGTTCAACAATTGCCCAGCGTATTTGATGTCGCCTGTTTCGTTTTTGCAAAAGCCCGTGCGTTGGTTGGAAGCGATTTCGCATTTCCAAGGCACCAATAGCGGTGGCCCCAATTTTGCGTACGATCTTTGTGTACAGCGTACCACACCCGAGCAGCGCAGAGACTTGGATCTTAGTTCTTGGAGAATTGCATATAACGGCGCGGAACCGATCCGTAGATCTACTCTCGAGAATTTTTCAAATTCGTTTCGGGATTGTGGATTTCGCCGCAGCTCGCTGTTCCCAGTTTATGGGCTAGCCGAATCCACTGTTTTTGTTTCCGGCAAGCCGCTTACGGACAAGCCAAACCATCCGCCGACCGCCAGGAATCATTCCCATTGTTTGCCCGGGGCTGATACAAGTCAAAGTATTCAATCTGAGCTAGTCAATTGTGGTTCGCCAGAGTTTGCCATGGACATCGTCATTGCCGACCCGGAAAAACGGATCGAGATGCAAGCAGAGGAGGTCGGAGAGATATGGGTCAAAGGCCCTAGCGTCGCAGCAGGCTATTGGAATCAACCAGACGAAACGCTGCGTACATTCCAAGCGTTTCTGGAGTCAGGCAGGGGCCCCTTCCTTCGCACTGGCGACCTTGGATTCATGAGCAATGGTGAACTGCATGTAACGGGACGAATCAAGGACCTGATTATCGTTCGCGGTCGCAAACATTATCCACAGGACATTGAACAAACTGTCGAGTCATGCCATGCCGAAATGCGTGCACAGGGTACTGCCGCAGTGTCCGTGGATTCTGATGATGGACCGCAACTGGTCATCCTTGCTGAAGTCAGTCGACGATCGCAGTTTCGAGGATCAGCCGAGAATGCTGAAATGAATCGTGAACTTCTTGGGCAATTCGCTGAGATCATCGCGTCCATTCGCCAAGCGGTTTCGGAGCAGCATGAATTGCAGGTCGAAGCTATCTCACTCCTAACCCGAGGAGGCATTCCAAAGACCTCCAGCGGCAAGACCCAGCGACATGCTTGTTGCGATTCGATCAAGCTGGGAACGCTCGCCTGCCTGGCCACCTGGGACTTGCGGTCCGGTCTTACTTTGTCTGGCAAGTTGATTCAGGCGATCCTCCCA
>JAYVHC010000465.1:0-8480 GCA_043771575.1 Planctomycetia bacterium | reverse complement strand
AAGTGGATGAGCCAATTGGCGCTCGACCTTGGCGTGCCTAGTACCCTGGTCACCACCGCTGTTTATGCTCGCGGTTTGTCCTCCATCAAGGACGCTCGTATTCGTGCCAGCAAAATACTTTCCGGGCCGAAGTCGGGTGATAATCCTGAGTTTGCTGCGGCAGTCTCGAAGATGGTCGGCGACAGGACGACCTTCATCGAAGCGGTTCGCATGGCGTTGTATGCATCGAAGATCTGCAGTTATGCGCAAGGGTTCGTGCAGTTGCAAGCGGCTAGCCAAGAGCACAAATGGGATTTGAACTATGGCGATTGTGCCTTGCTATGGCGCGGTGGCTGCATCATACGAGCTCAGTTCCTCGATCGCATCAAAGAAGCGTTTGACAAGCAACCGAACATGGAGAACTTGCTGCTCTATCCTTACTTCAAGGAAATCATCGATAAGTGCCAAGCGTCATGGCGAGCGGTCATCATGGCAGCGACGCAGTTGGGTGTGGCGACGCCAGCATTCTCGACCGCGCTCAGCTACTACGACAGTTATCGTCGCGAGCGTCTGCCCGCGAACTTACTTCAAGCGCAGCGCGATTACTTTGGGGCGCACACTTACAAGCGGCTCGATAGGGAAGGCACGTTCCATTCCGAGTGGCTGGAACTACGCAAGAAACCAAGTTAGGGTTAGTTTTCATTTTAGGCTGCGTTTAAAAAGGGGGCTGACCCTTTAGAGACGCAGCCCAGCGTGACACCACGCTCCGTCGTCGTGATGGTCGCTGTCGTTTGATGTTGCAACGGCGGGAGGCCAGAGACATATTGGGCATGTAAGGGATTCGCATGGCACACACAATGGTGATTTTCGGCGCATCGGGGGACTTAACGAGCCGCAAGTTAATTCCGGCACTTTACTGTCAGTTCGAACGCGGTCGTTTGCCGAAGATGACGCGCATCGTCGGAGTCTCACGCAGTGAGTTCAGCGACGACGAGTGGCGCAAACAACTGGGTGAATCGACTGAAAAGTATCTAAAAAAGAACTTTGATCCTGCGGTGTGGGAGAAATTCGCTGCGAATATTTTCTACGTCGCTGGCGATATTAACACGGCGGAAGATTTCGATCGGCTTGCCAAACGCTTGATTGAAATCGAAGCCAGTGGGAAAGTCGATCGCGTTTACTATGTTTCAACGATGCCGCAGTTATACGAGACCGCGATCGCTCAGCTGGGTCGCGCTGGTCTGGCAGATGATTCCAACGGCGCCCGGCGTATTGTGCTGGAGAAACCGTTTGGTACCGATCGGGCCACTGCGCGGCAATTGAACCAGTCGCTAAAAAAGGTCTTCCGCGAAGATCAGGTGTATCGCATTGATCATTATCTCGGTAAAGAGACCGTTCAGAATATTTTGGTGCTACGTTTTGGCAACGCGATTTTTGAACCGCTTTGGAACCGAAATTACATCGACAATATTCAGATTACGGTAGCCGAAGAAGTGATTATCGGTCGTCGCGCCGACTATTACGACCGCTCGGGCGTGCTGCGCGACATGTTCCAGAACCATCTGTTCCAGTTGATGATGGTCACGGCCATGGAGGGACCTGTGAAATTCACTGCGGATCAAGTCCGTGATGAAAAAGTCAAAGTTCTACGCGCGGTCCGGCCGCTCAAAGGTGCTGACTTCGCAGATTGCGGAGTGCGTGGTCAATACGAAGGCTACTTGCAAGAAGCGGGGGTTGCACCCGATAGCCCAACTGAGACCTTTGCAGCGTTGCGAATGTACATCGACAACTGGCGCTGGAAGGGTGTACCTTTTTATCTGCGCAGCGGTAAGGCACTGAGTTGCCGGACGACTCAAATTGTGATTCAGTTTCGCGAGCCGCCGCATATTTTGTTCGGCGAAGGAAAAAAATCGAAGCCCCGCGCGAATCAACTGGTTATTCAAATTCAACCCGCTGAAGGCATTCAGATCCATTTTCAATCCAAGGTGCCGGAGCAAGAAATGAAACTGATGGAGAGTGCGCTCGATTTCCGTTTTGATACGTCGACGAAAGAGCACCCCGACGCTTACCAGCGGCTGCTGCTCGACGCGCTCATTGGCGATGCGAGTTTGTTCGCGCGCAGCGACGAAGTCGAACTTGCGTGGGAGATCATCGATCCAATCATTGCCGCGTGGCGTAGTCCGGCTGCACCGACCATGCAGTCCTATCCACTGGCGGGTTGGGGGCCAGAGGCGTCGGCGGCTTGGATGGAGGCACAGGGTCGGCATTGGTTTGATGTTTGCCCGGTAATCAGTTAGTCTAGGAGTCCACAATTTTCTAGGAGTCAAGCAAACTCATTCGCGGGTACCGCAAGGCAATAATTTCCAACACGATGGTCGGCACAAACGATATTGTCATCACGGGCTTGGGTTGTGTTTCACCCATCGGCATCGGCCGCGAAGTGTTTTGGGATTCTCTCAAGAGGGGCCAATGCGGCATCCGGTTGGTGCATTGCATTGAAGGGGATGAACGACGCGAATTCTATGGGGGAGTGATTAAGGATTTTGAAGGCAAGGTTTATGTTACGCCGCGCAAAGCGCTAAAAGTGATGAGCCGCGAAGTGCAGACGGCTTACTCTGCTGCTCATTTGGCTTGGCAAGACGCCAAGCTAGCCGACGTGGACTTGGACGCGGATCGTTTGGGAGTCATCTGTGGTTCGGAGATGCTGCCGGGCGAAATCCAAGATCTGACCGGTGCCATTGCGAATTGCAGCACTAATGGTGAGATGCAACATGCTCTTTGGGGGCAGCAATTCAATCGCGATATATTTCCCCTCTGGATGCTCAAGAACTTGCCGAATATGCCGGCCTGCCATGTCGGCATCGCGATCAATGCGCGAGGGCCAAACAATACCATTATTGAAGAAGAGATCAGTGGCCTGCAAGCGCTGATCGAAGCAGCAATGATTATTGATCGCGAGCAAGCTGACGTGATGGTCGTGGGCGCGGTGGGCGGTCGAGTCGCTCCCACGCGATTGATCTTTCGGCAAGTACCGATTTATCGCCAGCGCAACGCGCCAGCCGATACACCAGAAGGCGAAGGATTGTGTACACCCTTCGATCTTCGACGTTGCGGCGTGATTCCTGCGGAAGGCGCTGCCGCGATTGTGCTCGAGCGCCGTAGCCATGCGGTTCGTCGCGGTGCAAAGATCTATGGTCAAGTAACTGGGTTTGCGAATCGGTTTGCAAAACCGACGGAACTCAATGCGGGTTCGCGTGTTTCGATCGGCAACGCCGTCAAATCGGCGCTCAACATGTCGGAGATCCATGCGCGCGAGCTAGGCATGGTGGCGGCACAGGGGTATTCCGCTCCCCAATTGGACATCGAGGAAAGCCAGGCGCTCGCCTCGGTTTGTGGCGACGTGCCCGTAACCGCATTCTCAAGTTATTTTGGCACTGCGGGGGCTGGCTGCGGGTTGCTCGAACTGGTCGCCGGAGTCCTGGCAACTTCAAATGGACTGACGCTGCCGACGCTTGGTTATGCGCAACCCGATCCGGATTGTCCGGTTCGGGTGACAACGAAAACGGCACGCATCACGAGCGACTATATGTTAAAACTGAGTTTTACGCCCTATGGTCATGCTGCTGCGGTAGTCGTCCGGTGCAACATTTAGATTTCTTGAAGTTAATTGTGGACGAATCGAGTGTGTGCCCGTATTTGAACGGACAGACCGCCAGGATGCCGTTGAGTTTGCCGGATGGCAATATTACAGGCGACCAGTTTGACGCAATTCTAGCGGCAGGCTACCGCAGGTCCGGCTGGTTCTTTTACCGCACGCACTGCCAAGCTTGCCAAGCGTGCGAGCCGTTGCGGATCGGGGTCGCAAACTTTACTGAATCGCGTTCGCTGCGGCGTGTTCGGCGATTGGGTGATGAACACTTGCAAATGCAAGTGGCGGCACCCGCGTTAGATGATGAACGCTTGCGGGTCTTCAATGCCCACCGCGCTGTTCGCAACTTGGATCGCGGCGAACCTGAGGCGGATGCAAGCGATTACTCCTCATTCTTGCTAAATTCATTTTGTGAAGTCTGGGAATTGAGCTTTTGGGACGGCGATAAATTGGTTGCAGTTTCAATCACCGATGTGGGTGAAAGCAGCCTGTCGGCGGTCTATTGCTACTTTGACCCAGCCTACAGTTGGCTCAGTCCTGGCACCTATTCCATTCTCAATCAAATCAGCTTGGCCAGTAAGGATCACTACACGTGGTTGTATCTGGGGATGTTCGTGGCCGACAACGCACACCTCTGCTACAAGTCTCGGTTCGTCCCACACGAACGCTTGCGTGGGGGCCAATGGCAACCCTTCGCACCGCTGGTCATCGATAAATCACAAGCCATGAAAACGACCCCCGACGCGCTTCCGATTTCAGAGATTGAATATGAATAAGACGCAACTTGCCGGTTGGCTAACACTTGCGGTATTCACCTGCGTGAGCGCAAGACCGTTGGTTGCGCAAACAGAAAAGACCAACTTCATCGTGGTACTGATCGACGACATGGGTTGGTCGGACTTATCATGCTTTGGCAACCAAGCGGTTCAAACCGAGAACATCGATCGCTTGGCCAAAGAGGGAATTCGCTTTACCAACTTCTATGTCAATGCACCGATATGCTCACCTTCCCGAACGGCGTTGACCACCGGGCAATACCCGCAGCGGTGGCGCATCGCCTCTTATCTGAGCGATCGAAAAGATAACTTGCGACGAGGCATGGCGAATTGGCTTGAACCCAGCGCGCCAACGCTAGCCAGATTTTTGAAGGCAGCAGGCTATGCCACGGGGCATTTCGGTAAGTGGCATATGGGTGGCCAACGCGATGTGGGGGAGGCTCCCTTGATTACCGAGTATGGTTTCGATGTGTCGCTAGCGAATTTCGAGGGCTTGGGACCTCGGTTGCTGCCGCTGTGCGATGCGCACGATGGCAAACCGCCCAAGAAACATGCATTGGGCAGCGATAATCTTGGCAACGGAACCATTACTTGGATGGATCGTGAAAAGATCACCGAGGGATTTGTCGACAGCGCGATTGAGTTCATCGACCAGTCGCAGCGAGCGGGTCGACCGTTTTATGTAAACCTGTGGCCGGATGACGTGCACTCACCCTTCTTTCCGCCAGAATCTCGGCGCAGCGATGAATCGAAACGAGCCCTCTACCATGGCGTCCTCAAGAATATGGACCAGCAGCTCGGTAAGTTGTTTGATTTTGTGCGCTCGAGCGATGAACTGCGAGAAAATACGTTAATTTTGCTGTGCAGCGATAATGGCCCCGAAGCCGGTGCGGGATCGGCCCTTCCCTTGCGCGGGCACAAGACGAATCTTTATGAAGGCGGCATTCGGTCGCCCTTAATTGTCTGGGGGCCTGCCTTTATCGAAGAGAAAAAAAGTGGCATGATCAACGATGAAAATTACTTCTGCGCATTAGATATCACCCCGTCGCTGGCGAGTATTGCGGGCGTGAAACTTCAAGAGGTTATGGGCTTCGATGGTGAAGACCTTTCGGCAACAATGCTCGGATTGCAGCGTCGTTCACGGCGGTCGCCCATCTACTGGCGACGTCCCCCTGATCGCCCTGGTACGAAACAAGAAGACTATCCGGATCTAGCCATGCGCGAAGGTAAATGGAAGTTGCTATGCGAATACGATGGCGGTGATCCCCAATTGTACGATTTGCATTTAAATCGTAATGAGACAACAAATTTGGCCGAATCTCAATCGGCTACCGTTTCAAAAATGTTGGCAAAACTGACGGAGTGGCACCAAGGGATGCCAGCCGATCGTGGCCAAGAGTTAGAATCAGAGACAGCCGCCGAAAACTAAGGACTGGAGCGCATGACCTTGCCGGAACACAACTCGATCGACTACCTCCAGTTGACATTGACAACCGGAATCGGTCCGCGCACTTTGGAAACGCTGTTAGCTCGATTCGGAACGGCGAGCGAAGTCCTGCAAGCCCGTCCCCAGGATTTGGCTGCGGTGGAGGGTGTCGGAGTTGTCATGAGCCGTCGCATTCGATCGAGCGAGTTTCGCGATTTGGCCCTGTCGGTGTTCAGCCTCTGTGAGGACAAAGCAGTTCGCATTTTGTTTCCCTGGGAGCTGGAGTTTCCAAGGTTGCTGAAAGAGTTGCCTGATCCACCGATGTTGCTTTATGTGCGAGGGGATTTCGCCAGGACCGACGCGCTGAGCATTGCCATAGTTGGGACGCGGGGCGCGACTCAATATGGCCGCAGTCAAGCGGAGCGGTTTGCACGCGCGTTGGCCCGCGGCGGACTGACCATTGTCAGTGGATTAGCTCGTGGTATTGATGCAGCCGCCCATCTAGGCGCTTTGGAAGTAGGCGGTCGAACGATAGCAGTACTCAGCAGTGGCGTCGCTGAAATCTATCCACCACAACACGTGGAATTAAGCGAACGAATCGCAGTCAACGGGGTGTTGATGAGCGAAATGCCGCCGGGCGCCAAGCCGAAGAAGGGAATGTTTCCCCATCGCAACCGCCTTATTAGTGGCCTGTCGCTGGGCACAATCGTCATCGAAGCTGCCGAGCGATCCGGGGCATTGATCACTGCTAGGCTGGCGGGTGAACAGGGCCGCGAAGTATTTGCGTTGCCGGGCATGGTCACTTCGCCGAACTCACGAGGTTGTCATCGCTTGATCAAAGACGGAGCCCACATGATCCAAGATCCCGAAGATGTGCTCGATGAACTGGGACCGATGGTGGAAGAGGTGATTCTGTCGCCAGATCAAACCGTTCGCCATGCGGCAGAATTGCAGTTGAATGAGCAAGAAAACGTGGTTTTACAAGCGATTGATTTACAGCCAACCGATATCAACGCGATTGTAGTGGCAAGCGGTCTTCCCGTTTCGCGTGTGCTCAGTACGCTTTGCGTACTGGAAATGCGCAAACTGGTTCGTCGAGTCAGCGGCCAATTGGTTCAGCGAATCTAGCACACCTTTTGTAAGGAATTTGGCGAGTTTGTCGCTTGACATTGATTCAATTCTCGGTCCCGGCGGTGCCATTGCGCGGCGATTGAAAAACTACGAGCACCGTAACGAGCAACTCGATATGGCTCGGGCGGTAGCCGCTGCCATGAAGGATCAAAAACACCTCGTGGCCGAAGCGGGCACCGGCGTTGGAAAGAGCTTTGCATATTTGGTACCAGCGATTCTCCATGTAACCGCCAACCAACACGAAAACTCACGGCCGCAAAACGAAGTCGACGATGAAGAGGAACCTGCCAGGCGCATCGTCATCAGCACGCACACCATCAGCCTGCAAGAGCAGCTCATGAACAAGGACTTGCCGCTGCTCAATAGCGTGATCCCGCGCGAGTTCACATCCGTTCTCGTTAAAGGTCGCGGCAATTACATCAGCCTCCGGCGGTTCGAACTGGCGCGCAAGCGGGCCACTGCGATGTTTAATGATACCGAGTTTGCTCAGTTGGAGCAGTTGCGACAGTGGACGAAAGAATCCTCTGACGGATCGCTTAGCAGCCTCCCGTTTCGCCCTTCGGGGTCGCTTTGGGATGAGGTTTCCAGCGATACGAGCAATTGCATGGGGCGCAAGTGCCCGACCTACGAAAAGTGTTTTTACTATCGCGCGCGACGGCGTGTACAAGGCGCACAGATTCTGGTCGTTAACCATGCCTTGTTCTTCACCGACCTGGCGATTCGCGATGAACTCGGCTGGGGCATCATCCCCGACTATGACGTAGCGGTGCTGGACGAATGCCACACGATCGAATCGGTCGCCAGTGCGCATTTGGGACTGAAGATCACCAACAGCCAAGTTCAATACACACTGAACAAGTTGTACAACCCCGCCACGGGACGCGGTTTGTTTATTGCCATGGGTTTGGATCGATTGCGCGATCGGGTTCATAGCGCTCACACGATGATCGATCAAATGGTCTTCGATCTCGATAATTGGATGGGCCGCGACCGCGATACGAAACGTGTTCATGAACCGAGAATCGTAACGAATTTGCTGAGTGAAATCCTGCATGAGCTGGGGGGCGCTTTACTAAAGATTGCGGACAATTCAGAAGACGCCTCGCAACGTCAAGACCTTATGTCCGCCGCTAGTCGACTCGAAGCGCTTTCCGGTGACGCGCGCGCCTGGGTGGAACAAACCGACGGGGAGTGCGTTTATTGGTTGGAACGCAGTCTCAGCCGACGCGGCGACATGCGCATGGAGATGCATGCTGCTCCGATCGATATTTCACATCGCATGCGGGAGATGTTGTTTCAGCAAGTTCCCAGCGTCATCATGGCCAGCGCAACGGTGTCCGCAGGTCGCGAAGGTGGCTTTGAGTTCTTCCAATCACGCGTCGGTGCTACTGGTAGCCGAACGATTCAGCTGGGCAGTCCATTCGACTACAAACGCCAAGCGGAGATTATCGTCGTCGATGACTTGCCTGACCCATCTTCCAGTCGTCAGCAGTTCGAAGCGGCGCTACCCGAGTTGATC
>JAYVHC010000464.1:0-2423 GCA_043771575.1 Planctomycetia bacterium | reverse complement strand
TTTTCCAACTCGACTGTCGCGGCTTATCCGGCTTGAAATTCTCTAAATTGGTAGTGCTGCATGGAAAAAGCGGGTTCGATTGCGAATTCGTTCCAAGCGTACTGCGTACGATACTGAATCCAACCAGCGAAGCGACCGCTATGGATATGAGGGGCTGGGATCGTACGTACTCTTTCCAATCCACCAAACGCTTCGCTTCGACATGAAGCTCTTCGGCATGGTAGTTGCCACACGCCCGCACCGATTGCATACGGGCAAGCAGTTCGTCTACATCGCCCGCCGACTTCGCAGCATCCATGTTTATCGCCTTCGACTTGTCATGGAGATGCCAAGTATGATCCCCGCCAAGATTCCAGACCCAACTGCGATCGCAAGTGATTCCAGTGGTCTGCGACCTATGTTCTGAGCCGTGTAATCCATTCCTTTTTTGGCTTCCGTGGCGACTCGGTCGTAATTGTCGCGAATGATTTCACCTGCTGCGTCCGCATAGTGAGATGCTCGGTTTGCAACTTGATTGTATGTCGTACCAGCCGACTCGCAGCATTCCGAAATGTAGGAGGATATCTGCTCCTGGCTTTCCCCTGTCTTTCGTTGAATTAGACCAACAAGTTGTTCAAAATTCCCTTCAACCTTGGCCAATTCGTCCTTGGTAAACTCGCCAAATTTTTCTTTGATTGAACCCACTACGCCATTCCAATTGCCCATTAACTGCTCTCGAGTAATCATCTTTATTCTCCATCTTTGAACTTGGTATCGATTCAGTATTGATCCGATTCCTTGGAACTTCGAATCAACAGGTAACGCAATGAATAACGAACGCAATCGACGTGCCATTATTGTCGGTTCGTCGGAACAAGCCGCAAAACAGGGCCTAAACTAGCATAGTGCGCGATGATCGACCAATTCTACGTCGATCGAGGAAGAACGTTGACCATCAGGCGCGCTGGTTAAGCAACCAAATCAAATTATCGTGCTAGCCAAATTTTGGTACGACGATTGCCTTGCTAGTCAATGTTCAAGTCAAAGTCCGAACAGTAACCTTGCTAATACCGGAGTTTCAAATGCTAAACTGGGCACTCACGTTTTTTATCTTAGCGATCATTGCGGCCGTGCTAGGATTCGGTGGAATCGCTGCAAGCGCCGCATCGATTGGAAAAATCCTGTTTGTTATCTTCTTGGTGTTGTTCGCGGTCAGTTTGGTCGCCAACGCTGCACGAGGTAGGTCTGGGGTTTAGTCGATTAGCGACGTTAATGGGTAGACACCACCCTTGTACAAGTGTGGTGGTTAATTCGATCAATGAATAGCCTCAACCAAATCGTCTCATGAACGTTTCGGCAAACTCAGCGCTTGGTAGAACCTTTCTGGCATTGTCAATATTCTGCATGGCCATTGCTATCATACTCATTGGGAAGCCATTGCTCGCACCGTTGTCATTGAGCTTCATCCTGGCATTTGTATTGACGCCAGTCGTTCGCTGGTTGGAAAGACATGGCATTGGCCGAATTACGGCGGTTGGACTGATCGTTACGCTTCTCACCTGCGTCTCATTACTTTTGGGCGCTCAGTTGGCTTCTCAATTGAACCATCTTGTTACCGAACTTCCGCAGCACAAGCATGAGATTGAAACCAAATTAGCCGGATTTCGAACCGGCTCGAGTTCAACAGTAGGGCAAATCATCGACATTTCTAAAGAAGTGTTGGGGAATATCGATGTCAGTGAGACACTTAGTGAACCTAAAGATGTTCAAAAGGTGACGATCGTAGAAGGGGATTCTACGATGCCTTGGCTGACATCTATTCCAAGTATTATTTTGCCTATCATAGAGCCAATCGCCTCCGCCGTTGTCGTTATCGTTCTTGTTGTTTTCATGCTTATTTCGCGAGAGGACCTTAGAAACCGCTTCCTCGCTGTTTTTGGCAATCATCACCTAACGAGCGTAACCAAAATCGTGAATGAGACATCGAGTCGACTAAGCTACTATCTCTTGGGACTTGTCTCCGTCAATTTCGGATTTGCGGTTGGCTTTGGAATCGTATTATACTTTCTGGGTGTTCCATATGCTGCTGTTTGGGGCGCAGTCACATTCGTCTTTCGCTTTGTGCCTGTACTTGGTAGCTTCGTTTCAATGCTATTGCCACTTTCTGTGAGTCTTCTTTTTCTACCGGGATGGTACGTACCGCTTGTTGTCGTGGCGTTTTATTTGACTTTGGAAGTAATAACGTGCAATCTTGTAGAGCCTTTGCTCTTTGGTAAATCAGTTGGAATGAATCCATTTGCGCTGCTGATTGCAATCATGTTTTGGACGTGGGCCTGGGGGCCACTCGGGTTAATGATGGCAACTCCGCTAAGCCTTATGCTTGCAACCCTAGTGACGGGGCCACCGATCATATGCGACACTAATTGTTTTGCCAATGCTTACGA
>JAYVHC010000463.1:0-3352 GCA_043771575.1 Planctomycetia bacterium | reverse complement strand
CTTGGGACTCACGTGTGCAGCCTGCCATACCGGCGAACTTGTACATAAAGGTCGCCGCATCCGCATCGAAGGCGGCTCGTCAATGATCAACATTGGCGCCTTCCAACAGACGTTAGGCCAAGCGTTGTTTCTTACCAACTCAAGTTCCCAGAAGTTTCAAGCGTTCCAAGATCGTTGGCTGAAGAGACAGGAAATTCCCACGTCAATGGTTGAGCGTGCGAAAGCTGCTTTAAAAGAGGAAGTGGAAAAGGCAGTCACCAAAATATTGGCTGAGCAGCGTTCGGAAGCGGAATTGGGGCTTCACTCAGTGGATGCAGGCTTTTCACGAACCGATGCCATGGCCAGGATTGGAAATCGCGTGTTTGGCGCTCGTGGAAAAATGAATCTGGCCGCGTCCAATGCGCCTGTCAATTATCCACATATCTGGGATGCGCCATGGTTTTATTGGGTTCAGTACAACGCTTCAATAAGGTTGCCCATGGTTCGCAACATTGGCGAAGCTTTAGGGGTGGGCGCTGCGATCAACGAGAACTTCGAATCTACGGTAAATGTCAAAAATCTTCACTTGATGGAAGACCAATTGTCCGGCTCAACACCTTTCTCCGGTCTGCGCGCACCTGCGTGGCCCGAACAGTATTTGGGCGAGATCAAAGGCTTCAAGACAAATGACGGTCTGTGGAAAAAAGGCAAGGAGCTTTACAAGGAGCATTGTATCTACTGCCACTATCGCATCGAAGACTATCAACGGACTGAGCATCTCAATCGCGCTGAAAACAAGGATTACTGGTCTTCGCCCAATCAGTTTGGTCGCAAGTACATGAAGCAACCCTACATCAACTACTTGGACATTGGAACCGATCCCTCAGCCGTGCTCGAGTTCTACGAACGGGTTGTCTATACAGGCGCAGGTGAGAACCAAAAATCAACCATGCGAGCCGGTGAGGCGTTGTCGATTCTCACTGACAATGTACGTGACTACGAGTACACGAGACTGAATTTAAGCGCTGCCGAGCAAGCGGAATATGACGGCTACCGCGAACTCGATACCGAGGAGGCGGCAATCGCCCGCTTGGACTATAAGGCCAGGCCGCTGAACGGGGTTTGGGCGACCGCACCATTTCTCCACAATGGTTCGGTTGCAAACCTGTATGAACTGTTGCTACCAGCCAAGCAGCGCATGAAGAGCTTTCATCTTGGTGCGAAGGAATTTGATACTGAGAATGTAGGATTTGATACCAAGTGGCAAGAAGGCCGCTTCGAGATGGATACCAAGACTCCGGGCAATCGAAACAGCGGACACGAGTTCCGTAAATTTACGCCCGAAGAGGAAGCTCAATTAACACCGTTTCAAGTGAAGATGCTAGCGGAGAAAAGAGGCTGGGCCATCAATGGTCGTGTTGGCCGAGTCCTAGAAGAGCATGAGCGACGTGAGTTGATCGAATATGTGAAGTCCCTAGGCAGTCCACAACCCGGCCAAGAGCGTGCTCCAGCTGGCGAGCAGCAAGCCATTAGAAAACTGGCCCAATTGCAAGCGCTGATGCATAGACTCAGCCCTGGACCTGACGGTCGGCCGCACCCGGAACTACGCGGCCAACATCCCAAGACTCATGGAGTCGTCAAGGCTCGCTTCAAAGTCGCTGACAATTTGGAGGAACGCTATCGTGTCGGCATTTTTGCAAAGCTCAATGACTATAGTACCGACCCGGCTGGTTGCGAGGCTATTATACGTTTTTCGAATGGCGACGGCGAAAACGATAACGATCAAGTGCCAGACGTCCACGGCATGGCGATCAAATTGCTTAACCCTAAAGATAAACAGCAGTGTCAGGACTTTGTGTTAGCAGACAATCCGACATTTTTTGCAAAAGATGCCGAGCACCTCATGCAGTTTATGGTTAAGGTGATGCAAGCACGCAGAGGTGAGGAGCGCGAAAGTGTCAAGCGAGAACTGGCGATTAGCAATTACCCGGGTCTTATCGGCTTTAAGAAAACTCTCTCCAGTCCGCTGCAAACGGAGTACTTCTGCCAGACACCCTACCTCTTCGGTGACGTAGGAGCTAAATACAAAGTTGCCCCAAGTGCGGTTTCTGAAGTCGAAAAGCCAACCGACAATTTAACTTCGTCAAAGGACGGACTGCGCGACACACTGGTCAAAAGGTTGGCTCAAGGAAATGAACCCTTCCTGTTTGATTTCTACGTTCAATTGCAAACGGATGTCGAGAAAATGCCGATCGAGGATGCCACTATAAATTGGGATTCGTGCTTCATTAAACTCGCGACGATTACCATCGAGCCTCAGAGCATTGATCCGAAAGCAGACTCAGTTTCGATTTTCAGTCCATGGAACGCTCTGCCTGAACATCGCCCTCTCGGTGGCATCAACCGGGCGCGTCAAGCTATTTACAGTGAAAGCGCTGCGTTGCGTAAGCGGATGGCCGAGCAAGCCCTAAATAACAGCCCAACACCGACGAATCCGGCGCCTAAAGACACTGCAACTAAACCCGATAATCCAGAAGGACTCAACGCAAATCCGGTCGCAAAGACGCCCGTGATTCCTGTTCTTGCTCCAGCGGATCCCGAAAAACGCATCGTGGGACAGCTCAAGAAAGAGCAGTTTGGATACTCGCTGCCGCTCGATCAGGAGCTCTATCCGCAGTTTCCCTATACCTACAAGAACTGCACGATCCTGACTTTCGAGTACGAAACCGATCCGATGGCCGCAGCGAAGTTTTTGCCGACGCAACTGACCCTGGATGCCAAGCCTCGCGTCAAAATGTTGTTCGCATCTTATCCAACGTCAGAATTAGGAACTTACAACGAAGTCGCTCAGTCGTTAATATGCCGGTATGTCGACGAGAAGGGAAAAACTTACGAAGAGAATGGAAAACCAGTCGAATTCAATTATTCGCTTCGGATGCATGTTACGTCGGACCGCGCCATGGCGGCAGGCCGGGAGATCGCCGGGATTCCAAAGAAGATGGGGGGCATAGACTTCAGCAGGGATGGAATGAAGTACAGCAGTCAACTGAAAGATCCTGCCGGTAAGCTCGTCTGTACCGCCACGATGACGCAAAACACTCGCCTGCTGCAACTTCCCGAAGCTGGCCCCAAAGCACCGCTTAGATATCTTTCGGTGCGGCTTATCCCGGGTACCGATACCGCAAAACCGAAAGTGCGAGAATTGATCGATTCGACATGGAAACTAGGTCCAGGCGAATTATGGAGCGGAAGCGGGAGTCTCAAAATAGAAAGATCGGAAAATGACCCTTATGATCGACTTCCCATTATTAAGTTGAATGAGGATAATTGCAGAGTTTTTCATGGCGACATGCAAGCCAGCTCGCTCAAGGCG
>JAYVHC010000462.1:0-6300 GCA_043771575.1 Planctomycetia bacterium | reverse complement strand
CAGGGCGAGCGTGTCGGTAAAGGCAGAGTTGATTAGTGCTTATCAAAGGCAATTAACGAAGAGGTAGGCGCCATCAGACCCATATCTGTCATCAGTTTGGAAAATTCTTCTGATTTCTCCAGGGAAGAAGCATCGACGTAAGCATAGGGAGTATTGGACGAGAAATAGCTGTTCTCAGACGCATTCAGTGACGACGCCTTTTCAGCGACCGAGCAGAAATCGACGACCGAATGCTTGATCGACGACAGCAATCCTGCTGGTTACGCTCAGACCATCCATCACGGATTGACCAAGTTGTTTGGCGTGCCCGGAATAAGTTCGTTGTCAGCGTCCGTCGGCGACTTGACTAGACAGAGCAATGCGCTCAGGTCAATAAACTCCTGTTCGGTCATTTGTTCTTCGAGACCATCCGGCATGAGACTTTTATCGCTTATTTTGACCTGTTCGATGTCCTTCGATTTGTCGAACTCGAGAACTTTGCCCCCTTGAACCTTAATTCGAAGAAACCGTTCGTCATCGGCAACGACAAGACCGGCGACCACTTCGCCGTCGACAGTCAGAACCGTGCGCGCTTGGAAGGCGTTGCCGATGACTAGGCTTGGGTCGAGTATGTTGGAGACAAGTTGATCGAGGTTGCCGCGGCCGTTGTTGGTAATGCTCGGACCCACTTCCAATCCAGTACCGTGCAGTTGATGACATTGAGCACACACGCGGTTGAAAACAAGTTGTCCGCGTGCAACGCTCCCTTGTGATTCGCTCCCTTGCGAGTTCTTACCGCGCAGCAGTTTGAGGCGTTTTTGAACTAGTCTTTGTCGCTCTTCGTTGTCGCTTTCGCGAATGCGGCCCCACACCGATTCGATGGCAGCAGTCAATTGTGCGTTGCCGGAGCTTTGCCATTTGCGAAGCTGATTCGTGTTGACCAGTTCTTTGTTAACAATGCCTGTCTTAATAGCCTCAACTAGTTTGAGCATGGTGGACGCTTGGGCTGACAGTGGTTCGATCGCTGTAAATTGCTGTTCGCGAGGCAGCTTGCTCCACTGATCGAGGATCGCAGTGGCCGCTCGATTGCGATCGTTGGTCAAAGCGGTCTGCATGACGCTTGGCAGCGACTTAGACGGCTGGCCGAGGTTGGCTGAAAGGTAATCGAACGCGGCCTCGGAATCGACCGCAAACCAAGCTCGTACCAACAACTCAAGGCTCTCCGATTCACCTTTTACTATGGCAGATCGGAGCTTCTGCCGAGTCGATTGGTTAGAGTTATCGACGAGCGCCAGCCCAGCCAAACTGACTCCAAAACGCGGGTCGGACTCGGATGCAAGCGATTGTTCCAAAAGCTCTTTGAGTGGTGTAAGGGCTTCGGCAAGTTCTGTCTGCTGGTCGCGTTCCAGGGCGACGGCGAGCGATTTCGCAAGGGTCGTGGCGGCTGATTTTGGATTGGATTTCCACAGAAGTTTAACGATCTTGATCGAGCCCGCGAGACTTGAAACTGGCTTGGCGGACGTTTCCTGTGCTCTCGCAACTTGCCACAGGCAGACAATTAAACCAAGCCCAACAAGGATGGGCTTGGCATTCCATGGCGAAAAAGAGGTCGTGCCTGTCCGAGTAGGGATTTGACCCTTTGGCGGCAACACGATTTCAGGGCGTTTTTGTCGTTGCCCGAGTGGGGCAAATCCCGGTGAAAATCCCGTTGCGGACAGGCGGTTAGCTTGCGTCATGATTACTTTGCATCTTGGAGTTTCTCGGAGACGCGAGGCAGCATCTCGGCTAAGCCGGGCGAAGTTTCAATATTGATGCTCTCGACCAGCGAAAGCAAACGCTCTGCATCAGCGGGTAAGTGAGGATGCAAGTTTTGCCAGACGATATGCGGGATAAGCGGATCGTCTCCACAATGGGCGAGTACGTCGAGCCAAATTTTGAGCGCGTCGGCGTGCTTTAATTTTTTGGCAGCGATAGCCACCTGCAATTGAACATCGCGAGCAGGATCATTGACCAGATCGCTAACCAGCTTTGCGAGCGGTTCGTTGTCACTCAGCAGTGAGCCGGTTGCGCGGACACCCCAGGCTCGCACGACGTCATCTTTCTGGTGCAGTAATTTGTTCGCGAATCCGGGCGTTACCACTTCGCCGCTCATCAATGCCCAGATCGCGTGCATACGATGCTTGTGGTTCGCTCCAGAGTCCAGCGCGATCGATTCCAATTGCGGCACGACTCCGGTACAGGCCTTTTCGCCCAATAATCGCTGAGCGGTCTCACGCACATAGATGTTAGCGTCGCCGAGATACTTTACCAATTGGCCAGGCGTGGCTTTATCGAGCGCGACCGGCTTGGGGCGGCCGGTGGCTTCGTGAACAACTCGATACAATCGACCATGGCCCCGATCCACGCCTTCTGGATCAGCACTGGCATCTTGATAACAGTGATAGCGATCGTACCAATCGAGCACGTACAAGCAACCATCCGGTCCGACTTTTTGAACAACGGGCATGAACCAAACATCATTGGCGCTCAAGAAGTCCGGTTCACCGGTTCCTTGGTAGGTCGATTGATTGCGTTCTAAGCGATCAACGTTCAGGCAATTGCCGTGGATGTTCCCCATGATCAGCCGATCGCGATACTCGGCGGGATAGGCGGCCGAGTCGAAGTAGGTGATGCCACAGTAAGCGGCCATCTGATGCTTGTGTTTGACGATCGACTCGATCTTCCAAGTATGCGGCGGGTAGGGGCCACCTTGACGAAGATAGTAACCCGATTCCGTCAGATGCCATAAGTGATCGATGACACAGGCACTGATGAATGCGCTGCCGTTGGGATCAAATGTCACGCCCCAAGGATTGCTCGTTCCTTCGCAAAATAGTTCAAACTTGCGAGTGCGAGGATTAATGCGAAACAGCGCGCAAGTGAACTCATGCACTTTGCCTTGCGATTCTACTTTACATGCGTTGAAGACGCCGTTGAGTCCATAGAGCCAACCGTCGGGTCCCCAAGTCAGACTGTTCGGCAACTCGTGAGTATCGAAGCGACCGAAACCGGTGGCCACGACTTCCGTTTTGTCGGCTTTGTCGTCACCGTTTGTATCCTGGACAAATAGAATGTCAGGCGCGTTAGCAATCCAGACGCCGCCATAACCGACTGCAATGCCAGAGGGGATATTGAGACCTTCGGCGAAGATTTTGACGCTATCTATTTTGCCGTCGCCGTTAGTGTCTTCGAGGATCTTGATGCGATCGCGACCTGGACCCGGTTCGTGGCGCGGGTACTCGAAGCTTTCGGTTATCCAGATGCGACCTCGTTCGTCAAAAGCCATTGCGACGGGGTTCATGATGTCCGGTTCGGCGGCGACCAATTCGACACGAAATCCTTCCGGAACTTGCATTTTCTTAATTGCTTCGGCAGGCGAAAGCGGTGGTCCTGGCGGTTTCGATTGAGTGCGCGGGATCGCGATTTTCCCCTCCTGGGCTGCCAGAAAGGGTGTTGAATGGATCAGCAAAAGTAGGGCAAAGAGGATGCACTGGGGCTTCGAAAGTGGCATGAATACGTTCCAGACAGAGATTTAAAGTGGTGATGATTGGGGTAGGAAGGAAAGCCATACTTGGCACCGAAACTCGGGGTTGGTCAACTCTGGCTGGATTATGAGTCCCACAAGCTCGACATTCAACCTTGCGAAGGGCATAATAGCGGACAGTGTTCTGACTGAAGGTTGGCGTTCTGACTGAAGGTTGGCGGTAGTTTAGTTGATTCGTGTTTGAATTCGAGTCGGCTAGATTCTTAACTCGCCGTCGGCGTACTCCCACGCGACTCGCTAGTTGTTTGCGCTGTTAGAATAGCGCGAAATGATTCTTGTTCTTTGAGGATCCAAACATGTACCGTCCATTTCTGCTCACCGGTTTTTTAATCGCTCCGCTGCTCACTGCATTCAGCGGATGTGGCGGGAGTCCTGAAGTCGTTCAGACAGCACCGCCTCCAGCCGTGTCGGCCGCTGCCAGCGGGAGCGGCAGCGAGAGCCAAGCGAGTGCGATGACGCCACCCTCGGAAGAAGTATCCAGCGACCCCAGTAATGGCGGCGGTGCCACCATGGGTGACAACGCCGGTGGTCCGCCAATATTTGACATGAATCAAGGGTCCGGAGGCGGCCCGCCGGGGATGGCCGGCATGGCATCCAGTGGCAATCCAGAAATGCCTCAGTTCAACATGAATCAAGGGTCGGGCTCGGGTGGGCCGCCGGGGATGGCCGGCATGGCCATGGGTGGATCTTCCGACTACTCGATGGGTGGTGCGGGTGGTATGGCGAACATGAACATGGGTGCCATGGGCGGCGCCTCGAACATGGGCATGGGCGGCATGGGTATGGATGGCATGATGGGTGCCGGGCAATTAGCGCCGCCAGAGGATCCAGCTCCGGACGAAGATGCGGATTACTTGACCAAAGGTCGCTATGCGTTCTCGATTGGCAAGGAGAAAGAAGCACTGGAGTATGCACGTGCGTTTGCCATCGCTTCAGCTGAAGGGGCTGATGTCTTGCAAAAGTCGAGGTGGTTCTCCGCAGGTCTGCGGCCTGTGACTGCCACACGTTTTGCTGTGGGAGTTGTGCTCGAAGCTCCGGCCTCAATGACCGATTTCAAACCGATTGGTTCAAAACAATTGCAAAGCGCTGGCGGTGGCGGAGGCGGCGGAAGTGGTCGCGAAGGCATGATGATGGGCGGGCCTGGTAGTGCTGCCCAAAACAAGAATACGAAAGCGAAAGAACACTCGCTCTATGATCTCACCGGCAGCTTTGGGGAAGCAGTCGTGGCTGGATTTCAAGAGCGCTGGGCGGCTGGAAACTTCGGCACGGTTTACAATGATGTGGAAAAACTTGTTCCTAAGACACCGGTTGCAAACAATGGCATGGGAATGGGTGGTATGCGCGGTGGACCTCCAGGCGGCATGGGTGCCGAAGGTATGGCGGGAATGGGTGGCATGGGAATGGGTGGCATGGGAATGGGTGGCATGGGGATGTCGGGCGATGGCCAAACTGCATCGCGAGAGCGAATCATGCCAGGTTCGGTCGTGGTCCCAGGTATGGTTTACCTAGGAACCAGCGAAAAACAGGCGGACTTGATGAAGAAAGCCGAAGATCGCGGAGTGGATTTGGTATTTCTATTCGACGTGAAAGTTTCGCCTCCCAATCGACTTAACGGAATCGTCCAGAATGAAGCCAAGGTTCGCGTGGTTTCGTTGAAGGGCGATCCATTGGCTCGGTCGAGCGAACTGTTGAATACCGAAGTTGAGCGCGCGTTGATGCGTGCTTCCGGCGATGACGAAGTCGCTAAAGCAACCGATAAATTCTTGGCTCAGTTTGATAGCAAGGTGAAATTGTCGGATATGCCTGCTCTCAAACCGGAACATGCGAAAGCTCGCTTGGTTCAAGTGCTCTCGAACACCAAATTAAGCAAACTTGAGAAACTGTTTGAAGCAGCGCTTTATCACTCGATGAATCTGATTACCGATGACGAAAAACTTACGGCCTGCTTAATAGTTATGGAAGGCAGCGAAGGTGAATCACTCGCCAATGGTCGCCCAGAGGACAAGCAAGCGGTGCTGGATACGCTTCTTCCAAACTTTAAGTAGCAGTCAGAAAATCACTGCCTTGAACAATTCAGCCCTCGACTGTCGAGGGCTGTTTCTCTTTAGCCTAGGGTAATTGTATGTCCGATGGTCCCCCGAACCCGTACGCCCCAACTTCAACGACGTTTGGGACCGAATTGCCGGTTCCGATGGACAGCGCCACCCGTGCAAAACTCGACGCGATCATCAAGGACGCCAATCAGTTTTGGATCGCAATTCTGTTATGTATTTTCTGTTCTGGAATTGGCAGTTTGATTATCGGCATTTGGTATTGCGTGCGATTGGTGCAATGGAATGCGATGGCTAGGACCCATCCGTTGCTCATGGCCGCAAATTCGCCTCCTAATAGTATTGCCGGGACGTTTCAGCGAGCGAAGGTCAAGCTGATTTTGGGATTAGTATTTGGAGCGGTGATGCTAGTTCTGTTGTTCGCGTACATCGGGCTGTTGTTCATCGCTAGTGCTAGTAAAATCAGCGTGTAAAAGGAAAATGCAGTTGCGATCAATAAGGCGAAGTTGGTTTAGCTTGTTGCAGGCGACCATCGTTGTACTGGGTTGCGTGGGCATGGGCAAAGTCGATGCACGCGCGCAAGAACCGGGCTCCAGCGATTGGGCGGCGATTCGCGACGCGTTTCAGCCACCGGAACAATGGCGTGATAAGTTCGGAAATTATCGTTCTCCCTTGCTGTTCAATGAT
>JAYVHC010000461.1:0-6908 GCA_043771575.1 Planctomycetia bacterium | reverse complement strand
GACTCAAGTCCCGGAATGCTCGAAGAGGCATTGGCCTCTACCCAGGTGGGTTGGCCAAGCAGTAAACAAAGCAAATCGAGCTGGTGGATAAACTGCGTCATTACGGCGCCCCCACCGGCAACATTCCAGCGTCCCCACCAACCTCGCACGACCGACGGCGATATTGGCGTTACACGTCGACAGACCACGCGCTGAATCTTACCTATATCGGAATGAGTAAGTAGCCAGTGAAATCGTTGCCACTCCAAACTGAACCGCAATTGGTGGCTGATAGAAAGCCGGCCTGGAAAATGTTTGCTTAGCTCGATAATTTCCTGCGCCGAATTTAGCGAGTGTGCTATCGGCTTTTCGCAAACAACATACTTTCCCGCTTCAAGGGATTCCCTAGCAATTTCCAAATGCGTGGATGGTGGTGTCGCGATCACTACGAGATCCACATCTTTTCGGGCAATGAGGTCGGAAGCAGAAGCGTAAGCGAACGGAAAGAAGTGAGCTTCGCCGAACCGCAACAGACGAGCTGGGTTCAGATCCGCGGCCGCGATTAACAGTGCTTTTTCCCGAAGGCAGAGGAGTGTACGCGCATGCTCAGACGCGATGACTCCTGTACCAACAACCCCTACACCAATGCGATTTTCGAGTTTCATAGGTTTGCTACCAGATACCTTGGTGACTCGCTAATTCGACCCTTCAGATAATTGTGTACATCTTTCGAGTTCGGAATGAATAGCAACTTACCTTTACCAAGATTTACTCTTCGCAGTAGTCCCATTTTTAAAAGTTCGTCCTCCATCTCAGCGAATCTTCTTGGAACCCGCATGTCTTGCCTCTTCATCTGCGTCGAAGTCACGCCCTGCGGGCCGATGAACCGCATCACGACTGGTTCTGGATAGTAGAGATAGTCGCAAATCATCAGCGCTTCGGTTGTATGAAAAAGCGTGTAAGTATTTAAAGTACATCCGAACATCAGCACTGAAGCTGAATTCTGGATTAGGAATTCATACGGAGTTCGTTCGCCGCAGGGCGTCTCCGCCAGCTCATGACCCGTACAGATCGCTTCGGCGCCTTCGCCCTTGGCGGCAATTGAATGCGAAGGATGTAGGCTACGGCAAACACCCTCATCTCGCCAAAAGCAATCCGAAACGGCTCCTACCAGCGAGCCGGTCTCTTGGGGGTCGAAAATCGGGGTGCTTCCGTCAGGCAGCGTATAGCAATACGTATGTGTTGGCAAACACAGTGTTTCGCACCTAAACTCGAACTGCTGTAAGAGTTTTCTCGCACCCTTTTTAATATATCCACAGCTTGATAGAGATGAATGAACAAGGAGCAATGACAGGTCTCGCACACCAACTTCGTTGAGTGCCGCGTCCAAAGCCTCGTCGCGCACGACTCGCGTGCGCAGCTTTAGTCGACTGGCCAACAGCCTGAACCGTTCGATAATATCTAACATTTCGCAACTGGTGGATTCAAGGCCTTGGACTTTGTCTCAGTCACTTTGCATTCGATAGGTACATAATCTGGCGGGTATCTGTTGGGAGAGGTCGTTTTTTCAATGATTTGATCCACTACATGTCGAATGCAGTTATTCCTATGGGTGTACTCAATCCCTGCGAGTGCTTTGGCGTTTCGCAATCCTTTATCAAGTAGGATCATTTTCAGCCTATCGTAACAAGTTCGGTGGTCGATCGGGATAACAGGTGGCCGAAAGCAATCCGGAGATGTTGCCAGAAATCTAGTTGCAACAACACAACCGCTTGCCATAGCTTCCATGGAAAGCCAGCCAGGGCCATGCAATATCAGCTCGTCCACTACGACATCCGCATCCGTCAACAATGCACACAACTGTTCATGCTTCAAGCCCTCGATGCGCACATACTCAAACTGGACACCTTCGCTGGCCAAGCGATTTAAGGTCTCCTCAATCTTGGCCGTTCCTTTTAAAGTGGAATTCGAAGGTGCATGCAATATTTTAGGACGATCACGGTTTGGGACGCACGCCTGAAAGCGACGCAGAACTAGCGGAACTTGGAGGTGGTGGTAGGGCCGCGTTGCTAACCCCATCTGATCCGGCACGGAAAAAATAGCGGACGCATAATCTTCAACTTCTCGTAAGCGGCGAGTCTTCACGTCTCTGCTTATTTCTAGATAAGAAGCTGGTGGCTCCCAACTGCCAACATCGTATTGTTGGCAGAAAAGTTTGTAGTCTCTAACGTCACTACCCATTAGCATGACGGCGATTGGGATCTTTTTTCTGCTGAGTGCCTTGAGCGCGTTGAGTTGATCTGGAATTCCCGCGCAGATTTGAATGTAAAGGTCACAGCGTGTCACACGAGCTCGCCTTAAAGTGTTTTCGGCCCAGTGAAATACTCCGCATCGCCAAAGAGCGATACTGACAAGCTTCGCGAGTCTTGCTCCAATACTTGCTCCCAGAAAGGAATTCAGAAAATCTGTTTGTTTATAGGAATACGTTTCTTCGAAGAACTTATTCGAATCCGCAATGGCAGTCACATCCCAATCTCGCCTTCGAAGTTCTTCTGCGAGATCTCGTATGATTCCACACGTTTCGAAACCGGAAATTACTACCCGCATTTTGCGCTTCATGAACGTACTAGCACTTCCGTGTTAGATATCCGATTTGCTCGTATATTTAACATAGAAACTCTGTGGCACCAATTGTGCTTTCATCAGCATGTAGAAGAACGGGCGAAGTCGTTCGAAAAGCGGCTTATAAGTCTTAAATTCCTTCCAGGTCCGAGTGGGTTGCTTAAATAGATCTTCGAATTCTCGATCTGTGAAGCCGAGTCGCTTTTTGACAATACCTAAGATTTCAGTGTCAAAAACAAATGGCTCTTGCAGCATGGCGATAGCTTCGGTGCGATCCAGTTGCCCAGAGCGTACTAACGCGGAATTCCCGAGCACTCGCGTATCGAGGCCGAATCGACGTGGAGCGTAGTAACTATGTAAAAAAACGGTAAACCGATTCTCGAGATGGTGTCCGCCGTACCATTGCCAGCCGTATTCTTCGCTAAGCATCTTCTTAGTGGCCTCCTTGTCATAGTCCATCCAATACAGCGGTCTGATTTTTTTGATTCGATTGTAGAGCGTGTATTTCATGAACTTTGAAAACCACAAATTTGGGAACGTTTTCAATTTGTGTTGGCGATAATTTCCAAACTCCCGCACCACGCTCTCAATGTATTTGCCGTCAATGTAGAACCAACCCAACGGTCCAATTCCCTCGGTGCGAAATGAATGGCCCTCGAACTGATACTGGATGCCATACTTGGCTGCCGCCATGTAGAGTGTCGTGGCCAGTCCAATGTCAGTTGGCGTCTCGATGTCTATCACTCCTGCCTTGAGAAAGGCCCTGAGGATGTCGTCGTATTCTTCGTTGTCAACGACATGAGTGAACAGATCAATTTTCAATTTGTCGAGCATCGTATGGATGTTCGTCGTTGCAATGGTCGTGTTCCAGGTGTTGTCAAAGTGGACAGCCAGCGGACGCAAGCCAAATTCCTTTGCCTTGATCAGCATATAAGAACTGTCGCAACCGCCGCTAACTCCAACCACTACATCATAGGGTTTTCCTCGACCCGCTTTTTTGATCTCGTTTACGATCTGTTCGAGTTTTCTTTGCCCCTCGAGTCCGGTCGGGTATTGCTGATTCAGATCTTCCGACGCTTTACAGTAATTGCAAACGCCTCGATCATCAAACTTAATCGAAGGGGTCTCTATATCGTAAATGCAGCGTGTGCATCGTTTGATAGTTATGTGTTTCCGCTTTATCCGCTCAATGTAGTCCTCTTCCGATGGGCTACTATCAAGATCTTTAATTTGCAAAGACATTAGTGATTGCTTTCCGTAAACAGTTGATCAAGAAGTTCACGTTTGGGGTAGTTGACCAAAACCGCGCGATGCGAGCCCTGGAATACAAACAAACTTCCTGCGGCGGCCGCCGCCGCTCCCGCTTGTAAGACTACTTCTCTAGCATGCATCAGGCTTCCCGCACCGCCGCAGGCAATTACCGGTATATTCACAGCAGACGCAACTGAACTAACTAGTTGCAAATCGTAGCCCAAAAAGGTGCCGTCTCGCTCAACTGAAGTCAACAGTATTTCACCTGCCCCATACGCTTGCACTGCTTTCGCCCATTCAATTGGATTTTTGTTCGTCGACACACGTGCTTGCCTACAAGCGACTCTATATCCTCCAAGCCAGTTTCTTTTGACATCAATGGATACAACGATACTCTGTGCACCAAACTCGTTCGACAGCTCACTGATCAGCGTTGGGTTTTCGCAGGCAGATGTGTTTATCACGACCTTCTCTGCGCCGCGTCTGAAAATTTCACGAGCGTGGGAAACGGACTTCACACCACCACCGTACGCAAGCGGCATGAACGCCTCCGATGCAATTTCTTCTAGAAGGTCAAACTGCGGCTCAGCGTTTTTGGTCGAAGCCTCGATATCCAGTATGACGATTTCATCCACTTCGCGTTCATTGAAAATGCGAACCGTGTTGATCGGGTCACCCACGTAGGTCGGATTGCGAAACTTTACCGACTTTACAAGGGAGCGTCTTCGTAGGAGGAGCACGGGAATAACACGCGTAATTAACACGGCCTGCTAAAGCGCCGCAAAATTCTTGAGGAGCTGTAGGCCGAACTTGTGGCTTTTCTCCGGATGGAACTGCACGCCATGGATATTTCCGCGACTGACTGCGCAACAAAACTTGAATCCATGCTGTGTCGTCGCTGCAATGTCTGAAGTATCGATTGGATCGGCGAAGTAGGAGTGTACAAAGTAGAATCGAGCGTCTTTAGTCAATTCAGCAAAAAGCGGGATTCCTGGGGACGGCATCACTAGGTTCCACCCCATGTGCGGCACCCTCTCTTTTTGCTCTCCACTGAATCTGAATCTTTTTACGTCACCGTCTATCCATCCAAGTCCTGGTTCGACGCCTTCTTCGCTACGATTAAATAGAAGCTGCATTCCTAAGCAAATACCCAGTACTGGTTTGCGTTCTTCGACAACAATTTGTTGCAGGACACCCTTGATTTCGGTATCCCTTAGTTTTCGCATTCCCGTATCAAACGCGCCGACTCCTGGCAATATAAGCTTTTCAGCTGCACTGATCTCATCCGGATCGCGAGTAAGTAGAGAGTCGATGCCGAGCTTCTTGAGCATCCTGGCAATCGAAGCGACGTTTCCCATCGAATAATCGATGATGGCGATCATTTGGCATCCAATCGCTTGGCAGGAACGCCAGCTACAATTGAGTGAGCGGGGAAGGACTTCGTGACTACGGCTCCCGCACCAACTTGAACGAATTCGCCCAACTCAACACCAGGAAGAATTACCGCTCCGGCTCCAATGTCGGAACCTGCACCAATGCGCACCGGCGCAAACACTATTGGTCTGCGGAGGATTGGCAAAAGTCGGTCTCGGTAAATATCGTGCTGTGACGTGAGAATGCGAACGCTCGGACCAACCCCTACTTCCTTTCCAATGAATAGCCCACCGGCCGAGTGAAAAAAGCATTGTTGCCCAATCCAGCAACCATCTCCAATTGACATCTCATTTAGGTAATAACCCTTTAGAATCGCCTGATGCCCAACGTAAACATTCTCACCTAGGCTTATGTTCTCTGGGTGAAATACAAGTACTCCGAACTCGAGCACAACGTTAGCACCTATCGCTTTGAACCCCCAAGGAGGCAATCCGCTACCGTGAGACTTCATACGAGTTGACTTTTTCGCATCCATTCAGCGGTTCTGAGTATTCCCTCATCGAGGTCAATTTTCGCTTTGAACCCAAGTAGCGACTCTGCCTTATCCACGCTTGGAATTCGAATGGCGATATCTGCGGAAAGCGGCGGATCATGCTCGATCTTTGAAGTCGAACCGAGTACTCGGCAAACCGTATGTGCCAATCCCAAAATGGTAATTACTGCCCGCGCGTTACCAATATTGAAGCTCTCACCAATCGCTCTTGGATTTTCGATGCATCGCATGATGCAGTCGACAAAGTCATCCACATAGCACCACGCTCGAATCTGATTGCCATCGCCATCGATTCGAATGGTTTCGTTCTTCAGTGCGCGCTTGATGAAGATCTGAATCGCGCCTTCACCAGTTTGGCCTGGGCCGTACACGTTGAATGGTCGTACCGTGACTACTGGCAAACCGTACTGGCGACTGTATGCATGTGCAAGATGCTCCCCGGCGAGTTTTGATACAGCGTAGATCCAACGCGCTTCACCCGCCGAGCCAGCAACAGTCGAGTCCGTTTCTGAGGAACGAAAAGCCATTGAGCCAAAGACTTCGGAGGTAGAAAAATCGATGACTCGGTCTTGAATCTTGTTGATCTGAGCGGCTTCCAGCATGTTCGCTGTTCCGATCATGTTGACCTTCATGGTGCTTACTGGATTCTTGATTACCGTATCAATACCTGCAATCCCAGCCGCGTGGATGACGGCATCACTGCCCTTCATCGATTCGGTTAACTTGGGCAAATCCAGCACGTCACCGCGAATAACAGTGATGTTCGGATGGCCGTTCAGGTCGCTAGTGGTCAACGTATCACGGTGGAAATTGTCGTATACGACAATTTTATTATTTGCGACAAGCCGTCGAATGATGGTGTTGGCAATGAAGCCCGCACCGCCAGTGATAAAATAGGTTTTCATTGTTTAATGCTCATTCTGCTGGGTCATAGTTTCTGACTCCGTCCGCCACATAGGCGAGTTCTGATTCGGTCATTCCAGGATATATCGGTAATGCCAAGCTCAGCCTGTCGGCAATGTAGGCATTCGGAAAGTCTTCTGGTCGGTATCCATACTTGCTCACGTAATAATCCAAGTGCGCTGGGGCATGAGTACCCTGCCTTGTGGAAACGCCTAAAGACTCCAGG
>JAYVHC010000460.1:0-2534 GCA_043771575.1 Planctomycetia bacterium | reverse complement strand
GCGACTACGGGACAAAGGTTGGAGCTTCACAGATTGCGTTAGTCGAGCCGTAATCGAGCGCCTCAACATCAAGACGGTGTGCGCCTTTGACGAACATTTTCGACAATTTGGGAAAGTCTCCGTTGTACCCTAAATGTAACGCTGGGTTCTCGAAAAGTGTCTTTCCCAGTTTATCGGCGATTGCAGACCGATTGTTACCGACCGAATTGTGGTCGCATTTGTGACCGAATTATGACTCTCGTTCCCAGGCTTTGCCTGGGAACGCACTGTCTTCGAGGCTCCGCCTCTCTTACCCTTGCCTCCCGTCAGAACTCTAACGCCAATCGACACACACGTCGAGCAACCCCGGCGAACCTGCGCAATCTCGGGCGCTTGAGTAACGCCAATGCATCGCCTCAGCCCGGGAACCAGATGATGATCTGTTGGTTACTTTTTGCGGAAGTGATAAATGCGGCCACCGCTGGTAACGCTGGTGAAGTAAACTTCGCCTGCTTCGTCTTCGCCAAATGTGACCACTGGCAAATTAGCACCGTTGGACCATTCGACCACGCGATTCTCAGTAGCTTTGTGAGTCTTTGGATCTACTTTCAATGCCCAGAGCTTGCCGGTCACGTAGTCGCCATACAGATAGTAACCTGTTAGTTCAGGCAGCAGTTTGCCGCGATAGACTTGGCCGCCAGTAATCGACTTGCCATAGCGTTCGTCGTGCGGGTACTCCCACACTGGTTCGGTCATTTGATCATTGGCATCTATGCCTTTGGGGCCAAACTTATGAGCGGCTTCGCGGACACTCCAGCCGTTGTTGCCACCTTTTTTGATGAAGCTGATCTCTTCCCAAATGTCTTGACCGACATCCGCGCACCATAGATCACCGGTGGCGCGATCGAACGAGATTCGCCATGGGTTGCGGAAGCCTCGCGCATAAATCTCAGGTCGCGCACCAGGCACTTTAACAAAAGGATTGTCGCCTGGAATGGCGTACGGCAAACCCGGTGATTGATGGTCGACATCGATACGCAGTACTTTGCCCAGCAACGTTGTAAGGTCTTGTGCAGATTGCAATGGGTCATCGCGCTTGCCACCGTCGCCTAGGGCGATGTAAAGGTATCCGTCCTTGCCGAATTCGAGGGTACCGCCGTTGTGATTCCAGAACGGCTGCTTGATCGTCATCAGCACTTGCTCGGTCGCCGAATCCCCTCGCTTGCGATCTGGAGTGGACTTAAAACGCGAGATTACCGACAGGTGCGGTTCGCTGCGGCTGGTATAGTAGACGAAGAATTCGCCGTTGCTCTTGAACTTCGGATGGAATGCAAGGCCCAGCAGACCTTCTTCGTTTTCGCTGTCTTTGTAGGTAACGCGATCTTCGATATCGATGAATAGTTCGGGTTCAGCCACATCCTGTTTGCTCACAAACGAATAGATCTTACCGAGTTGTCCAGCTATGAAGACGCGGTTTGATCCGTCACCTGCATGGGTTAACGTAACCGGTCGTTCAATAAGAATATTTGGAAACGCCCGATCGGCGACAATCGCAATCGGCGATTGGTCAACGCCAGCCGCCATGGCGGGATCCTCGGCGAAGGTCAAAGATCGGTTTGCGGTGGAGGTGAATAAGCAAGCGATAAGAATGGGTGTGAATACTGAGAGGCGATTCATAAATGCAAAAACTCCTGTGCGGGATGGTTGTTTCAATTCGAGCGAAGTGCGTCGAGCGTTGCTACCATGATAGAGCATAATCAATCGGCGGACCCAGGGAGCTGCACCAATGGATTGGCGATTCTGCGGCTGTCCACTTCAAAGGGAATCCAAAGCAAGCAGAGTAAATCGATCTTGATATCCCCTTTTCGGCAGGGGATTTCCAAAGCTTCGAGGGTCAGTCCTTCGACGCTAAACTTGTCTTGCAATTCCTGGACTTCCTTTTCAAAGGCGGCATTCAGATCGTACTTTTCAGCCAATAACTGATCGAGAACTGTTGACGCGGCTTGGACCTCGGTGCGTTCTTGGGCGGCTTTGCCGAGCTTTCGGGCCGCAGTGGACGTGCGTGAGACGTTCGTGCGGCTGACCAGTTTATTACCCAGCAACGCACCGAGGATCGATGAACCAAAGCTCAGGGCCGTGTTCCACTTTTCGTTATCGTAATCGGCTTTCTCCCGTTCGACACGCTGCTGAGCCGTTCGTATTTTGCTCTCAAGGGCGGCCATCAACTTTGCGTACTTTTCACTCAGCTTTGCTTTGGCTTCGTCGCGCATCTCGCGGACTTTCTGAGTCCAAGCAATTCTTGCATCCCTCTCGGCTTCGCCAGGCGCACTCACTGCGTCTAGGTCTTTGCAATAAAACAAATTCATGGGCAAGTTTCGATACAAATGATCCGCCAGATCCTTGGACCAGGTCTTATATTGCTTGGCATTGATCAACTCTGGTGGCAACTCAGCAAACGCGTAGTCGTCTTCAGGCTGTTGGCTCAATTCGATTTTGTTGGGTGGTAACTTTCTGGCCTGCAGCCACAAGTCGGTAGAAACGCCACGTTCACATAG
>JAYVHC010000459.1:0-11435 GCA_043771575.1 Planctomycetia bacterium | reverse complement strand
GTAGCAAGTCCTGAAGGTGAATTCGAAATCCGTGGATTACATCCAGGAACCTACACCTGCCAGATCACGCAAGCCTCCAGCTCCCAAGGCTCTATTTCCCGCGGGGCAAGCCGCGAAGTTGTCGTGCATGGCGAAACAGTTCTCAAACCTACCGAGAATATTGGTCCAAAATTAGAATTGAAGCCTGCACTACAAGAGACGCCCATGTGAAGCACATTGCCAAGCCACGTTTATTCCGTTTTAGATAGCCAGCTTGAGCTAGCTGTCAGGTGCGACCCACCGTTGGGCACTCTTGCCGAGTGATCATCTCGAACAGCAGTGGAAGCGCAAAAAGATTGACGATAGTCGCAGCGGCTAGCCCACACAGGATGACGATCGCCATGGGGTATTCGATTTCTTGGCCAGGTAGACTGCCTGAATAGACGAGCGGCGTGAGTGCCAACGCTGCGGTTAGGGCGGTCATCAAGATCGGTGCTAGTCGCTCTTCTGCTCCACGAAGAATCAATTCGCGACCGCTCGACACACCTTCTTCTGAAGCCAGATGGCGATAGTGACTGATCAGCATGATGGCGTTGCGAGCCGAGATGCCGATCACGGTTACGAAGCCGACCAATGAACCCAGCGACATGACTCCGCCACTGGCAAAGACCCCGAGCACTCCTCCCAACATTGCCAGCGGCAGCATGCCAAGCATGAGTATCACCAAAGTCCATGATTGGAAATCCACGTACAGAATCACCGTGATCATCAAGATCGCTCCGCACGAAAGCAATAACAACCGCTGTCGCGACGCGCGCGCTTCTGCGTACTCGCCAAGAAACTCGGGATGGTAACCACTGCTAAATTTCACATTATTGCGTACAGCTTTTTCGATTTCAGTTGCAACCGATGCCAAGTCACGACCCGCCACGTTGCAGGTTACATCTAGTCGCCGCGACGCGCCCTCACGTTTAATTTCATTCGGTGCAGGCACAACTGTGACGTTCGCTAGATTTCCCAACGGCACCTGCGCGCCCGAAGGTGTATCAATCATCAGCCTACCGACTGCCATTGGATCCTCGTGCGCACTGTCGTTGCCTCGAACAACCACAGCAAAGATCGCTTGGTCGCGGTAGATTTCGCCAACTTGGGTGCCATTGACGAGCGCGTTGACGCTTCTCATCAGTACAGCCGGCGTTACTCCGAACTGCGCCGCCGCTTCGGGTTGCATCTCAATCGCTATTTGTGGCACCAAGACTTGCGGCTCTACCTTCAGTGTCGTGACACCTTCGATCGGCTTGATCTGCGCGGCGACTTCAGCCGCCATGCTTCGCAGCTGATCCATATCCGAGCCGTAAATGCGCACGACAATCGCCGCGCTTGTTCCAGTCAGAACTTCTTTGATGCGTTCCTTAAGATAGGTCAGCAAGTCGCGGTACAGCCCCGGATAGCCGTCTACAACACTTTGCACCCGAGCCACCGTGGCATCGTAGTCATGTGTCTCATCAATACTAATCCACAGCTCGGCAAAGTTGGGACCAACCACTTCATCGGCAACCGTCGCGCGACCAATATGCGAACCGAAGTTGCGCACGCCGGGGACAGCCATCAGCTCTTTGCTCGCGCGCGTCGTGATGCGGTCCATCGCCTCAATGCCAATACCGGGCTTCTCGACCCAGTGCATCAAGAAATCCGTCTCACGAAAGTTAGGCATTAATTCTTCTCCCAACCAAGGTACCGTACACGCCAACGCCGCGAACACGCCTGCGAAACCAGTGAGGGTCAAGCCCCTCCATTCCAACAACCGTCGCAACATCGCTCGATAGCCACGCTTCAAAACCCGAACCAGCGGTCCTTCACGGTGCCGCATGCGCGCCGTGGCGGGCAACAGAATCAAACACATGGCTGGTGTCACCGTCAATGCAACGACCAGCGATGCGAAGATCGCCAAAATGTACGAAGCAGCTAACGGTCGAAAGAACGAACCTGACAGCCCTTCCAAAAAGAACACCGGTAAGAAGGCTAATACAACGATAATCGTCGCGTAAACCACTGCACTGCGTACTTCCATCGAAGCGTCGAAGACAACTTCGAAGGCCGATTTGGGATGCTCAACAGTTGCATTGATTCGCAGCCGCCGCATGATGTTTTCGACATCGATAATTGCGTCGTCGACAACTTCACCCAGAGCGATCACCAAACCCGCCAAGACCATAGTATTCACCGTCCCGCCGCGCCAGTACAGCACCATCATGGCTGCTATCAACGACAAGGGAATTGCCAGCGCACTGATCAATGCGCAGCGCCAGTCGAACAGAAATACTAGCAAAACCACAATCACCAACACACAGCCAAGTGCCATCGAATGGCTGAGGTTGGTAAGTGATCGCTCAATAAATGTGGCTGGACGGAAGATTGTTGTATCAAACTGAACTTCACCCATCCCAGGCTTCAGTTCTTCCATTGCTTTTTCGACACCCCGAGTTACATCCAGCGTGTTGGCCCAAGGTTGTTTTTCGACGATCAGCAACAAGCCTGGTTGATTGTTGATGATCGCGTTGCCTATCGGTGGCGCGTGATCAATGACAACTTCCGCAACATCCCGAATTCGAATCGGACTGCCCATGGCGGTCGCATTGCTGGCCACAGTTGTTGCAGCGTTCCGATAGCTCAGCACCATCTCACCGAGCTGCTCGGGCGTGTACACGGCTGGCACATGCCGCAGCGCCAGGCGTTGATTCGGGGTATCAATGAAGCCGCCACCGCCCACAGTCGTCGCGTCGCGCACCGCTTGCATCAGCAGATCGAGCGTCACGCCATTGGCACGCAATCGATCCGGATCGGCAATCACCTGCAACTGGGGTTCCTTCTCACCCCACACCGCGACGTTCGCCACACCGCTAACAGACATCAATCGCGGTCTGACAGTCCACTTCGTCAGCACCGTCATATCCATTTGCGACTTCGTGTCCGACCAGAGCCCAATCTTCATGCAGCGGCTGAGCGACGAGAGAGGGGGAAGGATCACCGGAGGTCTGGCCACACGCGGTAACTGAGTTGCCACTAGCGTCAATCGCTCCTGAACCAATTGACGCGCCATCAGCAAGTCTGTACCGCTGGCAAAGATCAACCGCACGCTCGACAAACCCAACACCGACTTCGAACGAACCGTCTTCACGAACGGAATGCCATTGACGGCATTCTCTATTGGCACACTAATCAAACTCTCGACGTCTTCGGTCGAGATCCCGGGCGCTTCCGTTTGTATCTCAACCAACGGTGGCGCAAATTCAGGAAACACATCTAACGGAACCGAGCCTACCGATCGCAGTCCGACGATGATCAAGCCGATCGCAATCATCAAAACGATTATTCGAAAATGCAGGGAAGCGTGGATAAGCCAACTCATAATCCGTTCGCCTATTTCCCTGGACCGAATTCGGTACCAAACAACTCCGCGGCACCGTCGGAAACGACCAAGGTGCCCGCTTTCGGCCCTTTTTGCAACATCGCTTGCGCGCCATCGATCCACATTACCGTCACACGTTTTCGTTCAAATCGCAGCGGCTCTTTAACTGCATAAACCCAACACCCGCCATGAATGTCGTAGAGTATCGCCGCGGCCGGAACGATAATTGCTTCCACTTCCTGATGCATTGGCAGATCAATACCAACACGCTGGCCAGGCCGGAAACTAGAATCGGCGTTGGGAATTGCAAAATATAAATCCGCTGAGGAACTTCCAGCGTCCGCCGTGGGCGGTGCACTGACAGGTACCGCGATTTTTGCGTCCGGTTCAGTGGTTTGCAAAATTTGTCCGATCGCCTTTCCACTGAGTGACTCGACGCGGCCTGTGGCTCCCGGTTGAATGTTCGGAAGAAGATCCACGAACACCGCCACGCGAATCCAAACGGTACTTGTATCTAGCACCTCCATCAGCGGAGCTCCGGCGACAACTTGCTGCCCTGCTGAAATACCGATGTTCCGAACCAAACCATCCACGGGAGCGCGCAGAGTGAACTTCGTAGCCAGTTCGTGAGATGGCTTGAGTTCAAGGGTCGCCAATAACTTTGTCAGTTGAGTGTTGCGTTCTTCGGCAGCGGCAAGCACGGTTTTTGCAACGTTAGCAATCGCTTGGGCATCATCCGCAGCACGTTGACTTCCGGCGCGATCGGCCAACAATTTGGTCGCGCGAGCCAACGTGATTCGCGCAGCTGCGACATCCGCTTGACCGCGTTGCACATCGCCTTCGGCCGTGACTTGCGCCGCCACAATTGCCGCGCGCGCGCTCGCCATCTGAACCTGCTCAGCAGGCGTCGGCACATCTCTTTCCGGCGACAATAGCGGTGCCAACTCCAACACAGCGTCCCCGGCTTTGACTTTGCTGCCAGCAATCGGTATCGGCACTTCACTCGCTGCGGCCACAATACCCGATACGGGCGCTGTAATCATGATAGATCGACCAGGAGGAATGATCACTTCACCGCCAAATTTGCGATGCTGCTGCACGCGGGCGATTTTCGTGGCAACTGTCGAGATCCCTAAACGTTTCTCAGCGTCCTCAGTCAGCGTAATGGTCGCAAGATCGCTTTCATGCGGAACCATTTCAACTTTGGCTGGGGCAATCGATTTGGGTTTAGAGGCGGTCTGATTGCCGCAACCGCAACCGCTGCTCAACAAAAAAAACCCGACGATAGCGATAAGCGAATTCCAGGGAGCGAGAGAAACGATTCTCATAGGGCACGAACTAACTTGAGGTAGAATTTTCGGCGAGAGGCTCGATTGTAGTTGGAGACCAGATATCTAGCGAACCTCACCATTAATTAACCTTCAATTTTGACTCGTCAGCAGGGACAGTCTGCGACAACATTATTGAAACATCAAGTGGAACCGCCAGCACGCTTCGGCTGACACTTCGCTCAAGTTCCGCGACGGCTCGGTGCATCGCCGCCCGTTGGTCGAGAATTCGCGACCTGGCATCCAAGTACTGCGTCGTAGTCTGCAAAACCAACAAGTAGTCGGTCCCGCCGTCAGCAAAACCTTTCTTAGCAATCTCGACCGCGCCGGACAAGTTTGGCAGAATTTCGGCTTCCAAGATGTTCAAATTCGCCTGAACCTGATTGAGTTGCCGGAATGCTATACGCACATCTTGATAAATCTGATCTCGAATTGCGTCGCGAGTATGCAGCGCCGCGTTCAATTCCCAGTCCGCACGAAGAATTCCGCCCTGGTTGCGATTGAAAATTGGCAGGTCAAACCTCAGTCCCGTCCCCGTCCGCGTGTAATCTGTTCCGTGACGGACATCGACGACACTATCGACCCGCCAAAACAGCCAGCGCGATAACTTGGATCGTTCTTGCGCCGCTGCCACCGTCCAGCGGGCCGCATGATAGTCGGGCCGACAGGCGAGTGCTGTATCGATCAGCTGCTGCTCGTCGAGTACTGGGACGCTCATTGTTTCGAGGGCTGCGGGTTGCAAGGGAGTTACCACGGTCGGAATTCCAATCAACGATGCTAAGCGCGCATGACTGATTTCTACGTTCTGTCGTTGCACGCCACTGATCGCTTTCGCATTGAGCGCGTCAACTTTAGTAGTAATCGTTTCCAGTTCGCTAATGTCACCGTCGTCAAAACGCTTGCGAGTCAGCTCGGCGATCCCCGCTCGCAACTCCACCGCTTCAGCCGCTAACTTGGATTGCTCGGACGCAAGTGCCAAGTCCGCATAGGCGAAGCGGATATCCCGAACAACGTTTAAACCGTTTTGCACAAGCTGTTCACCGATGCGGCGATACTCGCGATTGGCGACTTTCACCCGTGTGGGCCGCAGGAAATAGGATTCGATCGGGGCGTACAGCGTATACTGCCCTTCCTTCGCGCCGGACGGAAAGTAAATCAACACCTGTGGGTTGGCGATTAAACTCGCTTGAACCGCATCGCCGCCCGCCATGCCCAGTTGCGCTAAGGCCGCTTGGAACATCGAGTTATTTGCTAACCCAGTCTCAACGGCTTCTGATTCTTCTAGACCATCTTCGAGCACCACGCCAGCGGGTATTTGCTCGATGCACGGCTGCGACCTCTCCAGGGTCACCGCTGTGCGGCAAAGAATCGCCTGGGAAACGAAGCTCGGATCGCAACCTACCTGCGGCGTTTTACAACCCGCTCCGAAGAACAGCACCAGCAACGTTGAGACTCCTACGAGCCGAGCGATGGGGGTGGCGCGATTCGGGGACATGGTTTTGATTCGATTGCTAGCGTTTAACGGTCTGATCGATACGATCGGAATCAAAAGCTTTTTCGGATCGGCACAATCGATTCGATAACTTTCTTCGCGCACCACGGAAACCGTTCACTCAACGTTACAACCGGATACGGCTTCCAAGCCCTTTCTAGTCGGACACGCATCCTGAGCTCGCTGGCTCATTTGAACAGTTTCATCCGTCGGAAAATTGCGGGTTGACTACGGTCCTTGCCCTTCGCCAGAACGGTTGGGCGCCAGAACGATTGGGGACAACCGTTCTACACTTTTTATCAGCCCAGCCTACGCCACTAATTTATGGGCGAAAGCAGAATGCTCCAAACGACGGCTGCAAAAAAAAGACTTGCGAGCACCAACCAAACGAGTGCGAAGTAAAGCCACCAGTTTGCACTCCAGCGAGCTGTTGGCGTCAAACCTAGCTGCGTATTTCTCGCCGGAAATGGTTTGCCATGTTCGCGAACTGGAGCAAAGTCGACGGATTTCGTATTCACGAGTGAACTCCTGACATTTGCTAAATGCGTTTCGCGTGATCAATGATTGGGACGCATGATCAATGATAGGGAATCGAATGCAAGTCCTATACCGAATGGTTATCGCAGAGTTTCGAGGACTATAAGTGTGATTGTTGGCCAAGAAACTGCTGTTATGGTCAAAAAACACTCCCACCTCAGTGAAAAGTCTAACGATACTTGGAAAATCCATTGCAATTCGCTACGTGGTACAATTCTTGCTGAACAGATCCCGCGAACTGTGTACCATCGACTTGCAGCAACGCCGATTTCGACGTCGAATTGGACAATGCCTTATGTTCTCCGGTCTAGTTTTTCGGATGACCGCCCCGTTGCTAGCGGTGAGCCTACTATTACTTATTCTTGGGGCGTTCACAGCGTGGTGGGTGCATTTGTTGCAACAGCAAGCGATGGATCTCAATGCGCAAAGCATTGCGACATCAAATGCATCGCATACGATAGAAAATCAGCTACTTGAATTGCAGACGGATCTCAACAAGTTTGCAGTCAACCGGGATGCTGAGGCACTTGAGCAAGTTCGTAAGGCTTCCAAAGATGTTGGGGAAGCATTAGAGCAATCCGAACTGCTTGATTCAACGGATGACGACCATTCGCTGTTACCAAAAATTCGCCAGCAATATGCTCGGTTTGACAAGGTTTTTAGCGAGTTAAGTGCATCGACTAACGTTCAAACGAATCAGCCAGAATTGTTGAATCGGGTTCAAGACATCATTACCCAAGAGCTAATACCCACAGCCAAGCTTCAGAGCGAGAGGCAACAGCTCCGGCTAGTAGACCAGGGTCATGACAGCCAAGTGATTGCCGATCGCGTGAGTCTAACGTTGCTCTTGCTAGTGACCTGCGGGGCGATCGGCGGACTAATGGCCGGTGTTGCAGTCGCCCGCAGTGTTAATCGATCCATAGTTGAATTGAATATCCCCGTGCATGCAGCCACCGGCGCCTTGAACGAAGTCGTTGGACCGCTGAAATTCAGTTCCAACGGCAACCTTACTGCGATCCGTGAATCGCTGGACGAGATGGCTAATCGAGTAGGCGAAACAGTACAGCGGCTGCAAGTTAGTCAGCAGAGAGTCTTGCGATCGGAACAGATGACGGCGATAGGTCAACTGGCAGCCGGACTTGCCCACGAGATTCGCAACCCACTAACGGCCATGCGATCTCTGGTTCAGATGGCTCGCCAGTCAGGTGGCGCATCGGCATTGGACGATCAAGACGTGGAGATTCTGGGGGTCGAAATCGAGCGACTCAACGAATTGGTGCAGACCTTTCTTGACTTCGCTAGACCGCCGAAACTTTCTCGGAAAATGGTCGATCTGGTGGCAGTTATTCAACGGACCGTACAATTAACACAAAGCCGCATTGATCGGCAGGGAATCAGCTTAAACCTCGATTTACCGCAACCGGGAATTGAATTAAGCGCCGATCCACAGCAGCTTCAACAAGTGATGCTGAACTTAGTTATCAATGCCGTTGAGTCGCAGCCAACCGGCGGACAAATAGAAATCCGATTGCGTGAAGCGCGATCCCCCGATAGTTTGCGAGAAGTCGAAATACAAGTAAACGATCGCGGAGTGGGCATCCCTGCCGATATTCTCGACCGCATTTTTGATCCATTCTTCAGCACCAAGGATGCGGGAACAGGTATAGGGCTAGCCATCTGCCAACGTATCATCGAAGATCACAGCGGTACGATCGTGCCAAAAAGCCGCCCGCAAGGTGGCACGACATTCACGATACGACTGCCAGTATTGCATCAAGACTCTCACTCCACAAAACCGTGACCTTGGATCACAGAACGGTCTTCGCGACTATGCCAAACCTGCTCATCGTCGATGACGAATTCAGTATCCGCTATGCCATGGAAAAAGGGCTTCGAGCCGAAGGGCTTAAAATCATCACCACCGAAACGGCACAGGCTGGCATTGATGCGGTCAACTATCATCGTCCCGATGTCGTAATTTGCGATATTCGCTTGCCTGACATGTCGGGGCTCGATGCGTTTCACAAAATGCGGGAAATCGATCCTCATATCCCAATCATCATCATTACCGCTCACGCCACTACGGACTCGGCGATTGAGGCGATGAAGCGAGGCGCATTTGATTATA
Organism: Planctomycetia bacterium; assembly: GCA_043771575.1. Taxonomy (GTDB): domain Bacteria; phylum Planctomycetota; class Planctomycetia; order Pirellulales; family Pirellulaceae; genus Aureliella. The sequence continues at coordinate 2,562 of JAYVHC010000459.1, read as the reverse complement.
TCTTGAAACCCTACGATCTCAACGAATTGAAAGAGGCGGTATCTAAGGCAATTGAACTGAGTCGCATTAGTCGTGTGTTGACCGACTTCGATCAATCCACGGACAATGAACTGGGCGATCCCAAAGTCGATCGTGTGATTGGCAACTCACGAGCCATGCAACAAGTCTATAAAGAAATCGGCCGTGTCGCCCCTCAGAATGTCAATGTACTGATCCTTGGTGAAAGCGGTACTGGAAAGGAACTCGTAGCGCGCGCGATCTACCAACACAGCTCGCGTTCGCCCAAGCCATTTCTTGCCATCAATTGCGCCGCTATCCCCGAAACACTTCTCGAAAGCGAACTTTTCGGTCACGAAAAAGGGGCGTTTACCAACGCAGATCGGCGACGCATCGGAAAGTTCGAGCAGGCCGACGGAGGCACACTCTTTTTGGATGAAATTGGCGACATGAGCCTCGGTGCACAAGCCAAAGTGCTACGAATCTTGCAAGACGGTCGCTTTGAGCGTGTCGGTGGCAACGAAACTCTACAGTGCGACGTACGTATCATCGCAGCCACCAACAACAACCTCGAACAATCGATTTTGCAAAAGACTTTTCGAGAAGATCTGTTTTACCGACTCAATACTTTCAGTATTCATCTGCCTCCGCTCCGCGAGCGACTCGAGGATCTGCCGCGACTCGTCGAGTACTTCGCGCAACGCTTCGGTCGCGACTTGGGTCGCTCGAATCTACGAATCTCACCCGAGTGCATCGCGAGTCTCTCCGAGCACAACTGGCCTGGTAACGTCCGAGAATTGCAGAGCGCGATTAAATACGCCATCGTTCGCTCTACAAGCGAGATCATTACACCTGATTGCTTGCCTACTTCAGTGAAACCGAGCGCCGCTTTCGTAACTCAACCATCAACATCGGAGCCCTCGCAAGACTTAGCAGGTTTTAGCGAACTTCGAGCACGCATTCGACAACTGCTTGAAACGAAGCCATCCGAACTGAATGACGCTGTCCACACGGAGGTAGACAGAATCCTCTATGAAGAAGTTCTTAAACATGTCGCCGGACACATGACTCAAGCAACTGAAATTCTCGGAATATCGCGGACGACATTCCGAACCCGATTGCAGCAACTCGGGCTGGCGATTGGCAAAACACTGAAAACTGCCGATGATTGACCCGTGCAAATGGCGGCTCGGCACAATTTATGCACCAGACTGAACGAAGGTATACTTTCGGCTGTATCAAGGTTACGCGACTGGCTCAGTACAAGTGCAATAGTCTTCATAAGCTACTCAAAGCTATCGGGCTTGCTCCGCCAATTCGTGCTCACTATAAAGCGATTTCGCACATGAACCAGACAATTCAGCACACTGGGACTCATTCGTTAAGCTCAACGATGCACACTACTGTCAGTGTTATCCAAGCGGTCGCGATGCTCGCTGAACAACCACAACTGCGATCAAAAGCAGCTCAAATCAAGGTCGAGCTGCAGGATGGCGTCTTAGTACTCAACGGAAATCTACCATCCTATTTTCTAAAGCAACTAGCGCAAGAAACGCTTCGCCCCCTGGGTTTATCCTTGTCCAATCGAATCCGAGTCGGCTAGCGTCACGAGCGTTCGGTTTAGATCCACTTGCGCTGTAAGAGCCAAAATTTTACCGACTGGGTGAGGCACGCATAGAGAATTAACGTAACGATCAGCAGCGGCCAATAAAGAGCTGGCAGCGGCGTGAAACCGAGATACAAACCCACAACGGAATGCGGAATTGCGACCCCGACGGCGATAATGACCGCAGAAGTTACCAAGAGCGGCCACGCAGCCCAACTTTGAAAGAACGGAAGCTTGTTTGTGCGAATAACGTGGATGATCAGCGTCTGCGTAAGAAGGCTCTCAACAAACCAACCAGTCTGGAATAAGCTGGCACTATGCGCGGCAGCTTCGGGCGAACTTGTGTTCCAGCAATTGAAGACGTAGAGCATGATAAAGAAAGTGGTGTAGTCGAAAATCGATGAACATGGACCAATGAAAACAATAAAGCGGGTCAGTTGCTTAATATCCCAGGGGCGCGGCTTCTCAACCTGCTCTGGATCGACATTGTCCATCGGAATTGCGGTTTGACTTACGTCGTATAGCAGATTGTTGGCGAGAATCTGAATCGAAGTCATCGGCAGAAAAGGAACAAAAACACTTGCTCCAAGAACGCTAAACATGTTCCCAAAATTGCTGCTCGCCCCCATACGAACATACTTGAGAATATTGGCAAACACTTTTCTTCCTTCGACTACGCCTGCCTCTAGCACCAGCAAGGATTTTTCCAGCAAGATCATATCTGCTGATTCCTTGGCAATATCAACTGCCGTATCCACGCTGATGCCAACATCCGCCGCGCGAAGAGCGGGAGCATCGTTAATGCCGTCTCCCATGAAACCCACGATGTGATTGCGTGACTGCAAGGCTCTGATGATTCGTTGTTTGTGGGCGGGCGAAACGCGAGCGAATAGAGTGGTCTTAATGGACGCATCGGCCAATTGTTGATCGCTCATCGCTTCGACATCTTTGCCAAGCAG
>JAYVHC010000458.1:0-2198 GCA_043771575.1 Planctomycetia bacterium | reverse complement strand
GAAGAATCGTACCTGTACAAATTCTTGAACGCTGAAGAGACGTTGGATTTCTATGGCCGTCTGTTCGATATGCCTGCTGAGGTTCGCCGCCAACGCAGTGACCAGCTGATCAAAATGGTTGGGTTGGATCGCGCCCGCCGCCGTCAGTTGCGTGAATATTCGAAGGGCATGACGCGCCGCATCGGCCTCGCCCAGGCGCTCATTAACGAACCGGATTTGTTGATTCTCGACGAACCGACGACGGGCATGGACCCAATTGGTAGCCGCGAGATGAAGGACCTGATTATTCGGCTGCGAGATGAAGGCAAGACGATTTTGCTGTGCTCCCACCAATTGGCAGACGTGCAAGACGTGTGCGACCGGGTTGCGATTTTACATCAAGGCGAGTTGCGTGAGCTTGGGCGAGTGGACAGCTTGCTGAAGGTTCGCGACGTCACGGAAGTGCACGCCAAGGGTTTGTCGGAAGAAACGAAGCAGAAGATCGCCGACCTCATCAGGAATTCCGGTGGTGAATTGGTTTCGCTGGGTAACCCGACGACCACGATGGAAGAGTTGTTCTTGGACATTGTTCGAGACGATCGACCCGGCCAGCGCCCTTCAGCCCGTTAAACGCTCAGCTCGACTTATTCATTTCGTTTCCTCTCTTCGCCAGATTACGACTGACAAATGCGCATAGAAGCTGATCAGATGTATAGCTACTTCGAGTGGCTATTTTTGCACTGGGGATTGTTGCACGGAGCGATTGTTGCTTCGGTGATGGCAGCGCTCGGGTTTTTCGTGTGCTATTTAGTGGCCTTAAAGCGGCACGGCCCGGGCGAAGGCTTCTATGTGGTGACACGTGTGATCTACGAATTGATTGCCCGCGATTTGCCCAGCACTACCTGGCGCCGCGTTTATGCGCTAGCTAAGTTGGCGTTCCAAGAAGCCATTCGCCGTCGCGTGTTGGTGGTGATGGCGGTGTTTATTGTTGGTTTGATGTTTGGCGGTTGGTTTCTTGATCCGGGCACCGATAACGTCGCGCGACTGTATATCAGTTTTGTGATGACCGGCACTAGTTACTTGGTTTTGCTGCTGGGGCTATTCCTAAGTTGCTTTAGCTTGCCGACGGATATCAAGAACAAAACAATTCATACGATTGCAACCAAGCCCGTCCGCAGTACCGAGATTGTATTGGGGCGGATCTTGGGCTTCTCGGCTGTGGGCACGATGTTGCTGTTAGCGATGGGCATCTTGAGTTATGTGTTCGTTGTGCGGGGCAGCGATCACCGCCATGTGATCGATGAAGTGGCCGCTGAAGGAACTGGAAAGACGTCCTACGATGCGCGGCATGAACACACGTTCGAGATGAATTCGGATGCAGGCGAGTTGTTGCTTGGGGTCACTAACGAGCAGAAGGGACACAAGCACACGGTCACGTCGACGGTTAAGGATGGCAAGACTGTCTATGTTGTGGGAGCTCCCGAGGGGCTGCTGGCGGCTCGAATTCCGGTTTTCGGTAAGTTTCGATTTACCAATCGCAAAGGCGACGACGATCCAAGAGGCTTGAGCGTGGGCGATGAATCCAACTATGTGGAATACATCGAAGGCAATTCTTTGATGTCTGGCATTTGGGCTTTTAGTGGTGTTTCATCGGGACGATTTGGAGATAGTTTGCCGGTTGAAATGAATCTCAAAGCCTTCCGAACTTACAAGGGTGATATCGTCACCGGAGTTCAAGGCGAGATCATCTTGCGAAGCATTGATAAGCAGGTTGAGAGCGAACGTATTCCGTTCATCGTCCGCGAATTCGCTGTCGATCACAAAGAAATCAATCGGAAGTTGAAAGGCACGGTCAAAGGAGTTCCCCAAGAGAGTATCGATATCTTTGATGATATCGCAGCCGACGGCAATCTTGAGGTTGTAATTCGCTGCACGGACGGCGGTCAGTATTTCGGTATGGCGCAGCCGGACCTGTACATCCTGGCTGGTGAAAGCACATTTGGTTGGAATTTGTTCAAGGGGTTCTTCGGAATCTGGATGCAAATGGTTTTGATTATTTGCATCGGTGTAATGTTCAGTACATTCCTAAGTGGACCAGTGGCTATGGTGGCAACCATGACTGCGTTAGTGCTCGGCTTCTGTGGCAATATGGTATTTGACATAGCCAATGGCAAGACACCAGGCGGTGGACCAATTGAGTCGTCGTACCGCATGGTGAC
>JAYVHC010000457.1:0-4412 GCA_043771575.1 Planctomycetia bacterium | reverse complement strand
CCAGTTCTTCCGCAACAATTTTTTCGAGTGACCAGCTGCCACCTTGGTTGTCTCGCCAGCGTTGGTTCGGTTCGAGATAATACGACAACCCAAGGAGTTTAAAGGTCAACTCCGATTTCTCGCGGCAAGTTGCCATTTCGGATCGGACGAGATCGTTGACGGTGTAGCTGCGATCACCAACCTTGATAGGATAGGTGGGCGCGACCTTTGACTGTGCAAGAATCGCCAGGAACTGCCCTTCATGGCCTTGGACACCAGGGCCCAGGTTGGTTCGAAAGCCGCTCTTAGTGGGCTGAAAAATCCGTTGGGTCTTGCATAGCCCGTTGTAGCTCATCCAGCCAATTGCGTTGACGCGACGACTGCCTGCCGACAATTCCGCCTCGACGCCAAACGGTAGAATCGCATGCATGACAGCCCAAGGGCTGCGCCGCGCAATCGTTTCAGGATGCTGAAGGTAGAACTGGAGGAGCTGGTTGATTTCACCCCGCAACCGCATCTGTTCACTGCTTAGCTGCAAAGGTGCATGACCGACGGGGCGATCGGGTTTGGCTGACGAAGACTCGGCAGCGGGGGCATCGTAGGGATGATCCTCTTGATGAAGCGGAATATCATCGGGCAACGCCGCTAGCGGCTTCGAACCTTCAGTTCCTCCGGGGCACTCCGCGTCTTCGTTGTCGCCTTTGTTGCTGCTCTTGGAATTTGAAAGCTTAAGCGGCTTGATTTCTTTGGGATTATCCAAGCCGCTGCCTAGTTTCCGAACGGCTTCGAGTTTCGTCGTATCCAACTTGGCTGGCGCGGCGCCATCTGCTTTGCTCGAACCGGGAACCGGGCTGGGCGGTTTTTCCAGCGTGAGAGTAATTCCAGACGGCACGGTTGCTCGGGATTGGGTGGCGCTGGTGGCACCTTTGTCCAACGGCAATAGAAAGGCGCTTAGCGCAAATGGGTTTCGGGCGGTGGTCTGGACTGATTTTTCGGACTCACTATCCCTGGTCGACGGCTCGACCGGTGGATTGTCTTTCTTCGCTTCGTCGCCTGCTGGTTGGCTGTCGCCGGTAGGCCTGATGAGTTCTTCGGGCTTCGACGGGGTCAGCTTCAATGCAATCGTGACTCCGTTGGCTTCTTGAGCCACGACGCTTGTTGAGCCATCAATCGACAAACTGCAAATCAGAATTCCAAGAGGAAATACACGGCGAAAAGCAGAGTGACGATTAACGAAATTTGAAATCATCAGCGACCAATTCAGGAAAGCAGGATTGGGAATCAAATGCTGGTATCACCGGTGCCACGCGCGAGTCGATGCGCCACCCCGTGGCAGCTACTCGAATGGCCTTTGGCAGCTACTCGAATGAATAGTACAGACCGTTTCTCATTGACGAAATAGCGACTCAGCAAACTATCAAGCAAAATTCTTAGTGTTGACACTTCGACGACGATCGCCGCGTCGGCAGGCTGAGTCTAAAGGCTATCCTGGGGGCCATTTTAAGCTGCGACCACCGAGAATATGAAAATGCAGGTGGTCTACTGACTGTCCGCCGTCCTGACCACAGTTGACAACCACTCGATAGCCCGATTCATTTAAATTGAGCTCTGCAGCAACTTTAGCAATCACCAACCATAGGTGGCCGAGCAGCCCTGCGTCGGTGGCTTGCAACTGCACCAACGATTCAATCGGTTGCTTGGGGATCACCAATACATGTACGGGTGCTTGCGGCATAACATCGTGGAAAGCTAGGCACTTTTCGTCTTCATGCACAATTCTAGCCGGAATCTCTTTGCGAATAATCTTGCCGAAAATCGTCTCCGCCATGCAATGTACTCCTGCGGTGATTTGGATCAAGAACGAACCCGATGTACTACGCAGCACATCGGGCTCAAAGGTATTTCGAACAGTCAGCAGCAGGCGTCTATGCCGCTTTCTCGTTACGAGTGCGATAATCGACGACGTCCCAGGCCATCCCCAACGCTCGCATCAAACGAATCGTTTGGTAAGTCAAATCGAATTCCCACCACTTGTGACCGTGCTTGGCCATGCGTGGATGAGCGTGGTGATTGTTGTGCCAGCCTTCACCGTAGGTAACTAAAGCTACCCACCAGTTATTCCGGCTGTCATCTCGGGTCTCGTAGTTGCGATAGCCCCAAATATGACTAGCGGAGTTGACTAACCAAGTCGAGTGCAAGACGAACACCATGCGCACGAATACAGCCCACACCAGCCAAGAAATGGCTAGAGGCCAACTGCCTACCAAATAGCCCGCACCCATGATGACGGCCGACAAAGCCACATTCAATGGAATAAAAGCATATTCTAGGCTTCGCATGAATCGATCGCGCTGAAGATCGGGTGCCCATTTCTTGTAATACTCAGTCGGGTTGCGCCCACCGACGCGGTAAGCAAGCCAAAATGCGTGGCTCCACCAAGCACCATCGCGGGGCGAGTGCGGGTCACCATCCTGATCGCTGCGCGCGTGATGCAACCGATGGTTAGCAACCCACAACAGCGGTGGCCCTTCCCCAGCCAAGCAACCGATCATCGAGATTCCTTGCCTAACCCAACGCGGGCAACCAAATCCGCCATGCGTCAACAACCGGTGGTATCCCAGGCAGATTCCAATACCTCCGCATAGCCAATGCAGCACAACGACCAGCGCCAGCGCAGACCAACTAAAGGTCCACGGTGCCGCAATCGCGCCGACATGAATCATTAGCAGCCAAGCTGCTGCGATCCAGTTGATATTGTTGCTATGGGCAACATTCACTTTTCCGGCGTTCCAACGCAGCTCTTTCGACGCTTCGCTGGGTGCTCCGCCACTGAGTAACTCAGCAACATCATTCTCTGTAGTTGGTCGAACCACCGGACCAGCGGCTTGCCGATAATGGCGACTGAGTGACCGCTGATTTTTCTTTTTATTTTTCATTCGCTCTTTTTTCGCAACAAGTGTTTTGATCAGACTTGAGGTTGATCGAGTTGCATGCCTCTATAATCGACTGCCTAATTGTTCCCTTTTCGCATTTGGTCGTCTAGTCTGAATTGTCCTTTTCCAACCGCAAGCACCCGGATTCCAGCACCTTTGGTGGAAAAAGCCAATTGTTGGAACAGAAACGGACCAAAATGTGATCGCCAATTAATATGCCCTTCCTGGGGAAACAGTACTTCGTACAAAAAAACAACTCTCGCTGAACACCACCATCTGGTTCCCAGGCTCCGCCTGGGCACCCAATGAATTGCAGGCTTTGCCTGCCGAATTGTGGTTTGATCGACGTCTTCAGGAGGCAGAGCCTCCAAGACAGCTCGTTCCCAGGCAGGAGCCTGGGAACGAGCGTGTTCGAGGTGGCGACCGGCGAGAAGTGACCAAAAAACCCTTAAATTTAGGATACTTTGCCGAAACGCTAGGATTTCACTTTCAACTCTTTCAGCATCTTCTTAAATCCCTCAGCGAGTTTCTCAACCGTTTCTGTTGGTCCCGTGATCTTGACGTAATGATTACCCATTTTCTTGGTTTCAATAATGGCACCCAACATGCGGTAGTTCTCCCGCATGGTGGGAGCTTTACTAGGCGCAAATGGTCCGGCGCCCATGGTGTCCTTAAATGTGCCTGGAATGTCTACCCAGTGAATAGTCTGTCCGTCGGCATCGAATTTCTCTAACTTCGCTTTGTCCTTGGTCGCGCTCTTGTCCGGTTGCTCGAATTGATCAAACCAACGGCTGATGTTCGCATCAATGGTTCCGCCTGAAGCCGTAAATGTGATGCGGGCGGCTTTGGCTTTGTCTTTTTCTTCTAACTTTGGTGCAGAGAATTCGTACTGAACGATGCTCGACTTGGGTTGACCTTTGACCCATTCGTCAGGGGCAATCAACGTAAGCTGCCCATTAGCCAGTTCAACTGTTGCGGTTTTTGGGTCTTCGCCTAACACAATATTTGCTGAGCAAGCGATCCAAGCACCAAGCAACCATACCCCTGAGTTCATTTTCAAATGCATCTAACGGCTCCAGAGTTCATATTCAGTGTAATATCGGTCGCAGTCAACCGACGTTCATGTCAGCGTTACGCTAGCCTTTGCTCATGCCTGGCGAGGCCAACGAGACACGAACATTCTATCCCGATTCGTAAGCAAATGTTATCCCTAGGTGGTGGTTCCACTGCGGTCTGTGACATTGGCCCGCAAGGTAACAGCAGCTCAAAAGAGCACTTTCCCTATTGCTCCAGCCCGCAAAATTTGACTATGAACAATTGTTTGTTTCCTACGACACCTTCCGGCGCCGGGGTTTGCACATAGCGAAGATGCAATCATGAATCACTCACAATCACCGCTTCGCAAAGGCCATGGCAAACGCACAATCACGCAAAAAAGCCGGAAAATGATGGCGAAACACCAGCGTTTTTTGCGAACCATGCCTTGGATGGCCGCCTGTT
>JAYVHC010000456.1:0-3192 GCA_043771575.1 Planctomycetia bacterium | reverse complement strand
CCTCGGGTAGAGAACGTCTAGCGGAAGTGGCATCGCTGGCGAGGACTTTCCGCTATCCGCAAGCAGAAACGAAGTTGCGCGCGATCCTCCGCGATTTCCCCGAGCACCCGAGCACCCTATCGCATTTACTGCGCGCACAGTACGCCCAGCTCGATCAAGAAGCCGCCTTTGCGACGGCGAAGAAGCTCTCTGAGAACATGCAGATTTCGGCAGAAGAGCGAGCCTACTTCCTAGCGCTTGCATTCGAAATTGAACCCGACCAAAAGTCGCTCGATTCGCCGATGCTAGTTCGATATTGCGAAGTAGATTCGGAAGAACGCATTCACGAGTCGCTTGAAAAACTTGACATCGCTCAGCCCTACGGCGGCCAAGAGGCCGAGCAAATGCGTCACTTCTACGCTTCTGCGGTGAATGACGAAGTGCCAGCCAAGCGGGTTTTCGCTGTTTATGATCGGCACTTTTCAATTCGCCAGGCTCAGATCATCGGTGAGCCCGTCGCCGACAGTAATGAAATCGCACAGTTCGTCGCGACCGTAGTGACCTTTGGCAAGCAAACCGATCGCCCCGCCCGAGTGCTGGTCGTTGCCAGACACATGGCCAAACAAAAGGAGCAACTGGATCGATTGCTCGATACGTTGCAGCTTGGTACCGAGATTGCCGGACATCAAATTCCATCGGACAGTCCCTATCCCTTGCTACTGCGTCGTCCCAAAGTCCTAGTCGCGACACCGGGCGTGCAGCTTACCTGTGAACAACGCGGTCAGGAGTTGGTGGAAGACTTCCTGAATTGCCAACTGCCGATCCTTGGCAACCAATCCGTACTCGAAGCGTCCCAAGATGAACGCAAGCGTGCGCTTATTCGTGGCCTGCTAGTTCACTTGGAAGGGGAGCAATCGTTTCTCGTACCGCGTGAGTCGATTGACGAAATCTACAGCCGCCTAAATTTGCCTCGACCGACGTTGATTGTGAATCCGCAGTCGGAGAATATTCAACTGACCAGCGTCGTTGACCTGGATCGCATCGATTGTCGGCAGCTTTCCGATAACCAATTGCAGGCGATTACCGGTCGCTCCGTTGCACTCGGTGCCTTTCGAGTCTATTACCACTGCGCCAAAGAGATTTTGAACCGCGAAACTTTGGCAGAAAGCCCGAGCCGCATCGCAGCACTGAGCGGCATGATCTCGTTCGAAACAACCATCGATGGCAAGATCAAGTATTGCGAGGAGCTGGAAACTGCCATGGAAAAAGCCGGCGCTCCAGTGGGTCGTGTGGTGATTCAACGGATGGGATTATTGCAAGCCAGCGGTCGTGTCCAAGAGGCTCAAGAGTGCATGTTGACCGCGACCAAGAAGCACCCCAACGATCCGTATTTGCTGAGCTTCATGCAGTACATCATGGAGCAATCGCGTGGTGCTGGCCGGGGGCGCGGTCCTGATCCCATGATGGGCGGTGGCGAAACACAAGAATCGGGCAGCGGCCTCGTCCTGCCTGGCCAATCGGAACCCCAAGAATCGAAGAGCAAACTATGGCTACCAGGATCCTAACGTAGCAGGATCGTTGAGACCATTTTGCTCGAAGCCACGAATGCGCAACAAGCACGAATCGCAGCGTTGGCAGGGTTTGCCCTCGGGGTCAGGATCGTAGCAGCTTGACGTGCGTGAGTAGTCAACACCCAACCGCAGGCCCCATTCAATAATCTCCGCCTTGCTCAGTGCAATGAGTGGCGTGTGGATCTTGATGCGTTGCGTGCCCTCGACTCCGGCTTTGGTGGCGAGATTGGCGAGTTGTTCGAAGGCGGCGATGTACTCGGGGCGACAATCGGGATAGCCGCTGTAGTCGAGCGCGTTGACGCCAAGAAAAATATCCGAGGCACCGATGCTCTCCGCGTATGCCAACGCAAGGGAGAGAAACACCGTGTTGCGAGCGGGTACGTACGTTACCGGAATTTCGGTGCCGATTTGGTCGGCGGAGTCGTGCTTGGGCACGGCAATGTCGCTAGTCAGCGCCGAGCCGCCGAACTTAGTGAGATCGATGTCGATCACGATATGAGCAGCGACGCGAGCTTGAGAAGCCAACTCAGCGGCGCGTTGCAGTTCCACTTTGTGGCGTTGGCCGTAACGGAAACTGATTGCATAAACGGCGTAGTCATCGGTTTGCGCTATGGCGAGCACGGTGGCAGAATCGAGTCCACCGCTGAGTAGGACGACCGCGGGCCGCTTGCCTAAATTCTCATTGAGCTGGGTTGGTATCACATTGGACTCGCTACGGGCTTGCAATCACCGAAACATCTGACCGTTTCCGACTGCCTCAAAAGCGTTTTTAAAATGCCGGATCGCGGGTGCTGATTTTACTGTATTGGGCGTGTGGGACCAAACAATGGCGACGACGTCAAAGCGCGCGGGTTGTTCGAGTAGACCGCGACGCTTGAGGTAGATCAGTGCCGCGCGAGTCAGTTTCTCTTGCTTGCGAAGATCGACTGCCTGCGATGGATCGCCACCTTGGCTGGACGCCCACGTTTTCACTTCGACGAAAACAATCCACTTACCATCGAGTGCAATTAAGTCGATCTCGCCAAGCCGCTGACGATGACCGCGAGCCAAGATGCGATAGCCCAGTTGTTTCAAGTAGGTCGCAGCTGCCTTTTCGCCCGCGGGACCCAATGAAAAACGGTCGTTGGTTCGAAACCAACGACCGATCCATTGTTTGCATCGTTCGAACATGTTCGTCAACTTGGGTGCGTCGCTTTGACTTCGCAAGCCTTCGTCGTGGCGGCGGGCTATACGCGGCGTTCAGTGAGTCGCGTGGCCTTGCCACTGCGATCGCGCAGGAAGTATAGCTTGGCCCGGCGTACAACGCTGCGACGTTTGACTTCGACTTTGTCAATCTTTGGCGAGTGCAGAGGGAACTTGCGTTCAACGCCTTCGCCGGCCACGATTCGGCGGACGACGAACATCGATCGAGTGCCACTACCGCTACGCGCAATCACTACGCCTGAGAAAATCTGAATGCGTTCTTTGGTGCCTTCAAGAATCTTTGTGTGAACATCCACGGTGTCACCAATATCGAATTTTGGTGGCTCGGCTTTCAGGGAACTTTTTTCGACCAGTTCCATTAACTTTTGGCTCATCGCACTCACTCCAGGTTCAACAAATCTACAGGCTGCAACTTGGGACACTTCTTCCAAGCTGCGAA